>CALXDE010000265.1 GCA_944386965.1 uncultured Oscillospiraceae bacterium | reverse complement strand
AAAAGCCGCCCAAGATAGCACCTGGACGGCTTTCTGCGTAATGTGATAGATCAAATATTATTTTTTTCGGATTGCAGGCTCCGAAAAGCCTTGTATTTACAGCGTTCCTAATAAGAAACAATCATATGAAAAATGAGGAGTACAGCTCCTACGAAATCCGTAGGAATTCGTTTGCCCTGTATGAGACGGTTGAAGAAACTGTTGTAAGGGCAATTGAGCTTGCCAAGGACATTCATGGTGTCTTTGGCAACGATATCGATATTCTTGGCCAGATGGCCGAGAAGTCGATCATTGGATATGCCTATTTACAGGCATGCCGGAGCTGGAACTGTTCCTGGGACGACCTAGGAATGGTTCCCAGCACGCTATGCGTGCTCGAAACTCTGAGGAGAATTCTCCTCAGAATCCGCTGGAGATCAGCGGAGGACGCCGCTGAAGCCCAGGAGTACCTGGACGCAGTGGTGTCCGAAATCAGAAAGAGAGATCGTGACTACAACTTCTCTTTCAAGATTAGCAACTATGCAAAAGTCGCATAGTTGCTAAAAAAACCAGCCGCACAGCCTGCCAAGTTCATGCGCCTGGTTCTGATTTAAGAAGCGCCCGGAAATAGGGATGCTTCTTAAATCCAAAATACAAATTCTGTTTTCAAAAGGCATCTGCCAATATGGTGGACGCCTTTTTTATTTGCAAAAAAAATTTTTAGCGGCAACAAACCCATATCGAGCAGAATTTTTTTGCTATTTGTAGTTTTATTTTTTTATTCTCAAAAATCCAAATTGATAATTAAAACAGATGAATATAGGAATTGAGAAAAAGCAGAAGGTTGAAAACTTCCTTCTTTTCTATTTGGTTCCTATATATTTTTTTGTAATATGCTATGAGACATTTACCTTAAGCCATATATAAGAAAATTCAAGTACCTGGCAGGCGTACTTTTTATATATAGAAACCATTAAAAAGATTGGCAACCGGAGCCTATTAAAACCGGCAGAAGGAGGAAGAAATGATAGAAGTTGTTCTAATCCAGAACGGAGATTTCTCTCAGTATGGATATATCTCAGAAGACAAAGTACAGGACTATTGGCGAGACCTCAAAAAAGGTCGCAGAGTGCCGGCACACCGAGACCCGGAAACAGGGTATCCGGATGCCTGGTACGAAGCAATCGAAGCTGTTCCCTATGAGGCGTCCGCCGATGAACTGTTCGGAGATTCTTTCGCTCTTTTCGGGTCGGAAGAGGAGACGGTCATGGAAGCGGTAAACCTTATTAAGTGGAGACACGACGTCACCGGCGGCGATATCGATGTTCTTAGCCGAATGGCCGAGGAGTCAATATTCGGGTACGCTTATTTACAGGCATGCCGGGATTGGAACCGCTCCTGGAACGACCTGCAGATGATCCCAAGTACAAACCGCGTGCTTGAAGTCCTGAGGAAAATTCTCCTCAGAACCAGCTGGAGATCAGCAGAGGATGCCGCCAAAGTCAGGAAATATCTGGAAGCAGCAGAGTCCTTGCTCGAAAAAAGGAGCCGGAAGCATGGCGCCTTCTGAAATCCTGAAATCTGCAGCATACAAAACCGGCCGCAAAGCCTGCCAAATCCATGCGTCCGGCCCTGATCTGCTTTTAAGGTATCTTGCCATATGGCGGGTGCCTTTTTTTATTTGCAAAAATATTTTTTAATCTGAAGTGATCCATCCCTATAATTAAGGAGAAGGATGACGAAAAGGTATATGAGCAAAACGTATGCCAGTCACCCTGACATCAAAGAACGCAATAGGAGGAATAACATATATGACGAATCATGAGATTAATGGGACTGGCGCAATTTCCATTCCCAATTTTATAGATGCAATCAACAGTGAAGGTAACGGCGTCGTGTTTTGGAGACATATTGGACAGTGGAGGAATGCTCTTATCATTGACGATGTGATCCGAAATAAGAGACGTGTCGGCCCTCGCATTGTAAAAGCCGTAAAGCGCAGAGGCAGCCAGTGGTTTTCCGACAGCCATAAGATGCATGCGGCAAATGCCTATGACTTTCTGGCGAACCTGGATAAGGCGTATTATGCCCGTACCGGAAAGCATATTAAAGAGTTTACCTCTTTCCGCAATTCTACCCAGAAGGAAGAGTTCATGTTCCGCTTTATGGCGGCGTATGAGAACTACAAAGCAGAACATCCGCACAAGTATGCGTATGACGATGCTCTTGAGGAAGGAGGAGATGAGGATGAAACTTGTGCAGAGAGCTTGGGCGCTGTCTGTGCATAATGAAGCATGATGGAGAGTGCGGATCTGAAGCAGGCAGTAATATGCCGGGAGATTCGCACCGATAAAAACATGCAAGAAAACATACAAAAGTATGAAAACGCTTATCCGTGAGTTTAAAAAAATCAAAAACATAAAGATATGTTAGAATATCCACGGGTAGGCGATGATACGGCAAATGAAGCTGAAATTGGCTATAATTTGCTGTCGCACCCTTGTGTAGGGTGCGTGAATTGAAATAGAGGATCGATATAACCCGTCAAATCCAGTCCGGAGTCGCACTCCGTGTAAGAGTGCGTGAATTGAAATAGGGCCGCCAGGGTTATGGAGCCTGACATGGGCTGTCGCACTCCGCGTAGGAGTGCGTGAATTGAAATAACGATTATATCACAATTTTTGATATTCCGTTAAAGGTCGCACTCCATGTGGAGTGTGTGAATCGAAATCTTGGAACTCCGGGAAATACCAACGACGATACAGTCGCACTCCGTGTAGGAGTGCGTGAATCGAAACATGCATAATCGGTATCGATTAACCGCTAATACAATTGCGCATCAAACAAAGAATGGAAATAAAGAGAAGAGTCTGAGACAACGGCTCTTCTTTTTTTTTGTGCGCAATAGCAATGCAAAAAACCAATAAAACGAATATCACTTGCATAATTAAGTCGTAACAAAAACTCAAAAAGTTCAATCAAATCTTTGGAAAGGCAGGAAATTGATATGTTGAATATTATGGAAGTAAATCTGATGGGAATTGGAGAAATCGCAGACTTGTGCGAAAAGGATGGATTGGCCATCGAGATCAATGACGGACAGATTGTGAGGGTTGTTAAAGAATCTTAAGCATCAAAAAGGGGACCGCTATAAGGCCTTGTGCCAAATAACGATCCCCTATATAAAAAGGGGGAAGAAATGAAAAACACCTTCGCTTTTTACGTTTCTCAAAAGCCTATAAGATGTTCAATTTAATTATATAAGCGGATACTGCAAGATAATAAAAAAAATTACAACTTTTTCAGATCAGCAAATTGAGAAAACATTTTCTTTATGCCAATCGCATCGAAATCCACGGAAATAAGGTAGTCTCTGACAGTATCCATCACCTCCACAACTGTTCCTGCTCCGTATTTCTCATGCATAACGCGGTCACCGACCGTCACAGGCGGCTGCGCCGGTTTGGAAAAAGTATTATGAGTCTCGGCCGGCCGGGTGGAAACAGCGCCATTGAAACCTGCAGCTGCTTTTGCTGCCGGACCATAAGCCGGCAGTTTCGGTACAGCTTTAAAACGGTTCCTCGCTTCAAAGACATTCGCCACAGATTTCTCATGCGGCACCTTTATATTCTTCATTAAATCACCAGGAATCTCTTCCAGAAACCGGCTGGGAAAGAAATCCTGCTCCTGACCGTATATGAAGCGCTTTTCAGACTGGGTAAGCGTAAGCGTTTCCATGGCCCGTGTAATACCGACATAGCAAAGCCGGCGCTCCTCCTCAACATCCCCTTCCGCAATGGATTTTGCGTGGGGCAGAATCCGTTCATCCAGCCCGCAGATATACACATGCTTAAATTCAAGGCCCTTCGCATTGTGCAGGGTCATGAGCAGCAGTTTATCCCTTCCGTCATCCTTCCGCTCATCGGAGAAAAGGGCTGTCCATTCCAGGAATTCGGAAAGCCCGCCGCCGGTTTCGCTTTCATACAAGCCGGCCCGGTCAATAAGCTCCTGGATGTTCGCTTCCCTTTCTTCAGCAGCGCCGATATCTTTCTCAATCTCTTTCCGATATCCCATTTTATCATAGACATGTTCAATCAGATGAGCCGGCGAAACGCCTTCCCTTGCCATATGAACCAGCTTATCTATTTCGTCTGAGAATGCTATTACTTTCCCGGCAGATCTGCCGAGTTCTTTATTCTGGCCGGCCATGGATACCGCATCCATAAATGACAGGCCGTATTCCAATGCATATGCTGTAAGCTTTTCCACAGATCCGGCCCCGATCCCACGTTTCGGTACGTTGATAATGCGGGCGGCGGAAAGGTTATCATCCGGATTATCGACCACTTTCAGGTATGCAAGCAAGTCCTTTACTTCCTTGCGTTGGTAAAACCCGACCCCTCCTACGATTTTACAGGGGATGCCGGCACGGCCGCAGGCCTCCTCAAGCGCCCTGGACTGGTGATTCATACGGTATAAAACCGCACAATCTTTTAACGGATATCCCTTCTTTATAATGTCGTCAACGATATATTTTCCTTCATCAACTCCATCTTCAAACCGGATGACTTCAACCGGGACACCGTCATCCCCGGTTGTCCAAAGGGTTTTAGCTTTCCGTCGCACATTGTGCCGGATTACCCCATTCGCAGCTGCGAGGATTGTTTTGGTGGAACGGTAGTTCTGCTCCAGCTTGATAACTCTGGTGTTGGGATACTGGTCTTCAAACTCCAGGATGTTGCGGATATCGGCTCCGCGGAAACCGTAGATGGATTGGTCATCATCACCGACCACACAAAGATTTTTATGGGAGTCGGCCAGGAGGCGTACCAGCTCAAACTGCGCGTGGTTGGTATCCTGGTACTCGTCTACCATGATATACCGGAAATGGTTCTGCCATAATCTCAATACGTCCGGGCATGATGTAAAAAGCTTTACCGTATTCATAATAAGGTCGTCAAAATCCATGCAGTTGTTTTCCATCAATGCTTTCTGATATTCCCGGTACATTTCTGCTGCAATATAAGCGTAATCCGTTTCGTCATTGTCAAGCAGCCGGAGGCAGTAGGAGAGGAACGTATCACCTTCCGGGCCGATCAGCTCGTTTTTAGCCGATGAGATCAGCGTAAGCACACCGCTTTCGGAATAGCGGTCCGTATCGACATTGAATTTTTTAAAAAGCTGCTTCATGATCGCTTTTTGATCGTGGTCATCATAAATGGCAAACTTATTTTTATAACAGATCCGCTCCGCATGTCCGCGCAGGACACGGACACAGAACGAATGGAATGTACTGACCCATACGTCCCTGCCGGCAGCTCCGGCAATGGATTCAATCCGCTCCCTCATCTCGCCGGCAGCTTTGTTGGTAAAGGTAACGGCAAGGATCTGATCGGGACGGCAGCCGTTTTCGATAAGATAAGCGGCGCGGTATGTAATCACCCTGGTTTTCCCGGATCCGGCGCCGGCCAATATTAGAAGCGGGCCGTCTTTGTGCATGACAGCTTCTTTTTGGGGCAGATTTAATAATGATAAATCCATTCAAACACCTCCGATCATTTAAGGATTTAAAGGAATGGCTGCGGTTTTTAACTAGCTTCAAGAAACATTTTAAAAACAACTACTTTCAAACATTTTCTTTGTCAATTATATTATCCTCTTACCTTCCTTTAACATCCATTAATAAAACTCACGGATAAGCGTTTTTGCATTATTTTGTTTTGTTGAGATACAAATTCAATGAAGTAGCAATCACCACTTTTCGGTGGTCCAATCACCAGTTTTCGGTCGTCGAATCACCACTTTTCGGTGGTCTGGATGGGTTTTACTGCTTAGCATTCACGACGAGATTTAACATATTGAAACACTTTTGTAACATTTTTTCAATATTTTCAGTTTCCTGTATCATAATTAAACGGTATCAGCCTGATACGAAAAAAGCGGAGTTTCCCGCGAAGCAAAAAAGGAGAGAATTATTTGTCAATAACCCGCGCCCGAGATAAATCTCGGACGGGGCTTGCAGTAGGGAAACCACTCTATAGGCATGCCCTGTGATTTATCTTTGGCGTGAGAAACCGGGAAAGGAAAGGCCGGCGGGAAACCGCTGCTCACCCGATCCCGGTGACTCAATTGATTAGCCTCAATGGCAATGGAGCCTGCCATACCGGGCAAGGCAAACCGTTAGCCGCTACGTTATCACCGAATTGCGGTACCACGCGTACTGCAGGAACAGGCACCATGTGGATGCTTCCCAAGTCCCATGCTCTGCGGCAGCCCGTTAAAAATCCCTGAGGGTAGGGGACGTGCGGCTGTAAAAACCGGTTGTAACATTGGCGATGGGAACCACCGGAAAGCAGGCATGCCTGCGAGTACGAGAATCCGGACGGGCTGTATGCTCCGGCATACAGCTGGCCCGGAAGGCGTAAGCCATTCCATTAACAAAAAAAAAACAGCATAACCACAAATTATTGGGAAAGGAGGCAGCCTGCCATGGTTGCAGTCATCAGCAGTACAAACATACGGCTCATGCCGACAAGCGCGTACCGGCCCCGCAGGCTGCTTAAGGAAGGGAAGGCGGTAATAGCAAAACGCCGGCCTTTCACGATCCGCCTGACCGAAAGAAAAACCGGGGCCGTACAGCCTGTGGAGGTCTGCATGGATACCGGGTATGTACACATCGGTACGTCGGTAAAGTCGGAAAAATACGAATACCTGGCGGTACAGGCCGATACCTTAAAAGACGAAAAGGAACACCATACAAAATGCCGCATGTACCGCAGGCAGAGGAGGGACCGACTCCGCTACCGGGCACCGCGGTTTGGCAACCGCAGGCGGAAGGAAAACCCGCACCGCAGGGCGCAGACTACCAGCATGGGGAACGGTATGCCACCGCGACGCTCCGGGAGGCGGTATTTACCAGGGATGGATATACCTGCCAATGCTGCGGGAGATCCATAAAAGACGGGGTTATCCTCCACGTACACCATATCAGGTACAGAAGCCGGGGAGGTACCGACCGGATGGATAACCTCATAACGGTATGCCATAAATGCCACACGCCGAGGAACCATAAGCCCGGAGGGAAGCTGTATGGCTGGAAACCGAAGGTAAAGGGCTTCAAGGGCGCTACTTTCATGACGGCCGTACGGTGGATCCTGTACGGGATGGTAAAGAAAGCGCTGCCGGATGTTGAAATACACCTGACCTATGGTGCGGCTACCAAAGTGCGGCGCGGGGAACTAGATATCAAGAAGTCCCATGTAAACGACGCGTTTGTAATGGGGAATTTCCATCCCGGGCATCGGGCCAGGCCGCAGATATACCAAAAAAAGCGGCGAAACAACAGGAGCCTGGAAAAATTTTATGATGCAAAGTACATCGACACCCGCACCGGGGAAAAACAGACCGGCCAGCAGCTGTCAAACGGCAGGATCAGCCGGAACCATAAGAAAGATTCGGAAAACCTCCACAAATACAGGGGAAGAAGGTGTCTGCCGGAAAAAGGACGATCCGAAAGGTACGTTATAAAATCCAGACGCATGACATTGTATGGTACAACGGCAGAAAATGCGAGACAACCGGCTGCCATTGCAATGGAACCGGGGCAATGCTCATAACGGGATATAATTCTTCCGGAAAACCGGAAAAACAATCGGTCAGCGTGGGACTGCTGAAACATGCGGTGTATGCAGACGGATACTATAAGATAGAACAGACAAAATGTGGAAAGGAGAAAGCGGGATAGTGCAGGAATGTGCTAAACATCATGCGCATTCCTCCTGCAACCGATTGAGGTCGGTTGTGGTTTCCTGCGCAAAAGAAAGATGAACAGAAAGATTTTTATCAGGGCAGTACTGGCAGCGGCTTTTTCCATGATGAGCGCAATGCCGGTAATGGCAGATGAAGCACCTGCCGAGATCGTAAAGATCGCAGAAGTTGCGGCGGAAGATGGATCTGCAGTTTCAGAAGAAGGTATCCTGGGAAGCTATCAGGAAACGGAAGAAAAGATGCAGATCCGTGAAGATCAGGAAGAAGCCGCACAGTTACAGGCCCAGGCGCAGGCCAACAGAACATGGACGGACGAAGACCTTTATATACTGGCACATGTGATCTGCGGCGAAGCGCAGGGATGTTCTGATGAGGAGCAGCGATACGTCGGGTCCGTAGTGTTAAACAGGGTCAACCACGGAGCGTTTCCGAACACGATTAAAGACGTCGTGTTCCAGAAAGGACAGTATGCATGCACAAGAGATGGGAACTATTACAGAGAACCAACGGCAGCCAACTGGGCGAACGCCAGATGGCTTCTTGAAAACGGCTCGGTATTGCCCGGAAATGTCGTATACCAGGCGAAAGGGGCCCAGGGGGTTGTACATATACGTACAAAGTGGCATACCTATTGCTATGCTTAATTGCACGACTTAAAAAAATAGATAACGACAAAGGCAAAGCGCCATGGCGGCAAAAAATCTTCAGCCGCCTGTGGCGTTTTTCTTTTGGATATGAAAAAACGGGAAAACGCTTATCCGTGAGTTTTTCAAACAGTAAAAAACCATTTGTTCATCTAATATAAGAATATCACAAAAAAGCATAAAAAAATCTCATAATTAATATACCAAAGAAAATGGGATTCATCATCTCAAAAAAATATAACTGCAAAGGAGAAACCATTATGTTATTTCGCAAATTACTTGAGATTTTGGACGGAGAAAAGCAGGTGCAGGTTTATGCGGAAAACGGGTTCAATAAAACCCTTCCGAAGGCAGAATGGGAAAAAGACGGGCAGTTTGCAGACTGCCAGGTATTAAAAGTAAAGAACAGGCCTACAGACAGGTATGTTTTTATTGAGTTAGATCTGGAGGGGAGTACGGCTGCATAGCCGGCTCCCTTTTTAAAAAATAAGAAGCGATAGCATTATCACAAAAATTAAGGAGGCAAGCACTATGGCTAACAATAGCATAAAAACAAAACAGCTCATCATCCCGGCAAAATACATCCTGAAATGTATCGCCGAAGACCCTGAAACAAAGTATCCGGTAGGTGTTTTTATTCGTACTGGAAAGACCGGCTCGGCAATGTACTTAAATACCCCGAAGGAGATTATGGATTACTGCCGCTCAAAAGATGTATTCCAGAGCAGTCTTATCCATATCGGGAAAACAGACAGGGGCACGTTTGTTGACATGAAAAAAGACGGCACCTACATGGCGGATAAAGACTTTATGCCGGAGCGTCGTCATATGGAAACCCTGCTTGATACGCAGGTAAAAAGGTTTTATCAGCTGACATTTCATCCGCAGGCGACAGAAAACATGGAGGATGAAACACTATGAGAGGAAAAAAGGCAGCTGTCTTTGTAAGCGTCACATGCGGCGTATGCGGCGACTTAATTGGAAAATATTACAAAAATAGCATGACGATTTCGACAATTAAAGAGAAAACAAAAGATTGGATTTATCATCCAAAACATGGAAATATTTGCCCGAAATGTCAGAAACTAATGTCGCAGCAAAAGATCAGAAGACGTGTTCATTAAGGAAAAAAGCGGTAGGAGGTAGCTAAAAATTGAAAAGAGCAGAAGCATATACAGACGGAAGCTATAACAAAAGCCTTGGAATCTATGGATGCGGTGCTGTCCTTTTGATTGACGGAGAAGCTCCACAGGTATTCCATGAAACCGGTCGGGCGGCAGCCGCCTCAAACGGCTGGAATATTAACGGCGAGATCCGGGCAGCGGAGATGGTCATTGAAAAGGCAATCCTGGCCGGTGTGACAGATCTCATCATCCATCATGACTACGAAGGCGTCGGAAAGTGGCCGGACCACCAGTGGAGGGCTAATAAGGATTACACGATCCGTTACGCCGCTCAGATTAATAAATACAGAGAAAAAATCAATATCCAGTTTTCCTGGGTCAAGGGACATTCCGGTAATAAATGGAACGATCTGGTTGACCAGGCGGCAAAATACGGCGCAAAGATCATTAATACGCCGCCAACCCTGCCGCAGACAAAGATTAAGTTGAGTAGCAGCCCTAGGAAATCGCCAGATATCCTCACGGAAACAGGCAGGGAAAATCTCAGACGGTTTCTTAAAATCGACACCCCTTCCTTCAAGGACTACGCTGCTTTAAAAACAGGCGGAAAGGATCGATTTTCGGAACTGAAACAGGCAGAGCTTGAGCCGGTCATCGGGCCGGAAACTTGCAATTATATCCGCGAAAGCATCCACGATCCGTCCGGTTATGTCCCCGCCATGCGCTGGGTGATGCGCGGGCTTACGCCGGAAGAAGCATCCCATAAGGTGAACGTCGACCTTGAAATCAGCGCAAACGCGCAAAAAGCCAATTAAAAAGAAAAAATCCCCATAATTTCCATATCAAAAAATATATGAGGAGGAGTGTGTATGGATGTATATCTATGGGCCGGGTTATGTATCGGATGCTTGATTATTGAGGCACTTACCGTAAACCTGGTCAGTATCTGGTTTGCCGTGGGTGCGCTGCTTTCCATGATTGCCGCGGCTGCCGGACTTAACGGTGCATGGCAGTTGGGAATTTTCTGCATTGGGTCCGCCGTTATGATCGCAGGGCTTCGCCCGATGACGAAACGGCTGCTTAAAAAGACAAAGGGCGAGCACTTAAACGCCGACCGGGTGATAGGAAAGACGGCCGTTGTCCGGGAAGCAGTCAACAACCTGGAAGGGACCGGAAGCGTGATCTGTTCCGGAATGACCTGGACGGCCAGGGCGGCGGACGACAGCGAAATTTTCCAGCCGTATGAGCCGGCAAAGGTTTTGCGGATCGAAGGAGCAAAACTGATCATCGAAAAAGAGAGAAAAGAGGAGAAAACATATGAGTACACTGTTTGACATTATTGGAGGAGTTTCCATGTTCATGGTCATTGCGCTTGTCGTAGTAATGATCATCGCATCCTGCGTGAAGATCGTACCGCAGTCCAGGGCAATTGTGGTGGAGCGTTTGGGTACATATCTGGCTACCTACAATACCGGAATCCATATCCTGCTTCCCTTCCTGGATCGAATCGTAAAACGCGTGGATTTAAGGGAGCAAGTGGAGGACTTTAAACCACAGCCGGTTATCACAAAGGATAATGTCACCATGCAGATCGACACGGTCGTATTTTACTACGTCACGGATCCGAAGCTGTTTGCTTACGGCGTGGAGCGCCCGATCATGGCTATCGAAAACCTGACGGCAACGAACCTCAGGAATATTATCGGCGAAATGGAATTAGATGACACGCTTACCTCCAGAGAAGTAATTAACAACAAAATGAGGGTATCCCTCGATGAAGCTACAGACCCTTGGGGAATCAAGATCACAAGAGTAGAGCTTAAGAATATCATCCCGCCTGCGGCCATCCAGGAAGCGATGGAAAAGCAGATGAAGGCAGAACGCGAGAGAAGAGAAGCAATTCTCCGTGCAGAAGGCGAAAAGAAGTCTATGATCCTGGTGGCAGAAGGAAACAAGGAGTCTGCGGTACTAAATGCTGAGGCGGAAAAAGAAGCTGCCATTTTAAAGGCGGAAGCCGAAAAGCAGAGGAAGATCAAGGAAGCGGAAGGGCAGGCGGAAGCGGTGCGTACCGTGCAGCAGGCCCAGGCAGACGGCATCCGCTATTTGAAGGAAGCCGGGGCGGACAGCTCCGTCCTGCAGCTTAAAGCTCTGGAAGCATTTGCCGCTGCCGCCAATGGCCGAGCGACCAAAATCATTATCCCGTCGGAGATCCAAAATCTTGCCGGACTGGTGAAGTCAGTGACGGAAATCGGGAAGGATGAGAAAAAGGATCTCCCGGAAGACGGCACAGAGGAATGGCCGAATGGATATGACAAACTTTGATGCAATAGTGGGGGGAAAAAAATAGGATGGAAGGCAGCCGGCCGCAGTATTATCTCCAGCTGATTCTGGAAGGAAAGCCTCCGGCAAAACATGTCATAGGCGGCGGCCGCTGCGGCATTGACATCGGTCCTTCCACCGTGGCTGCGGTATCCGCAAAACGCTGTACCTTAAAGGTACTGGCAAAAGAGGCGGCTCCTGCCGAAAAAGAAAAGGCACGCCTTATGCGGCGCATGGACCGATCCAGGAGAACCATGAACCTTGATAATTACACTGCTCAGGGTACTGTCAAAAAGGGGCGGCATAAATGGCACCGGTCAAATACCTACCGGAAGGTTTTGTTCCGGCTGAAGGCCGTCTGCCGGAAACGTGCCGCCATCGTAAAGCAGTGCCATGAACGCCTGGCCAATGACCTGATTGCTGATGCAAGCTGCTTTTTTGTGGAAGATATGGACTTTAAGGCCCTGGCCAAACGGGCCGGGGAAACCAGAACCGATGAAAACGGCCGCTTCAAGTCCAAAAGGCGGTTCGGCAGGAGTATCACTTCCAGGGCGCCGGCTATGTTCATCCGCATCCTAGGGCAGAAATTAAACTGTCTCGGCGGGAAACTGGTAAAAGTCAATACCAGAAAGTTTAAGGCCAGTCAGTATGATCATGTAACTGATGACTTCCATAAAAAGCCCTTATCCGCCCGGTGGACGGACGTAGGCGGGGATAGGATCCAGCGGGATCTGTATTCCGCATTCCTGCTAAGGAACAGCAACAAAAGCGGTACGGCGCCGGACCGGAAGTTCTGCCAAAGGGCATACGGCCCGTTTAAGAAAAAGCACGACCGTTTAATCCATACATTAAGAATTGTAGCAAACATGGTGTGGATACTGTTTTTTTAACAATATCCAAGTTGACTAAAAAATCGAAGTAATGGAGGTTATGTAAATGGAAAGAAATACAGAAAAACTCTTTGATATTCCTTTATTTTATTGGGAGAAATGGAATGAAATTGATACAGGATTCTTACAATTCTACAATGTAGAATTTCCGTTTGAATCTATGAAAAAGTACAACGGTATGGACGCTTCTTTGGATATGAATGGGGAGATTGCGATTACAGATAGCAAGGGGGAAGAAGTATGGAAGGGATTTGCCTGTGCAATACCGGAATTTATGCAGGAATTAAATGCAAGATATGCGACTAATTAAATAACATCCCCGGCGGCTTTCACTCCACATACAGAAGTCAATAACCCATGACTGAAGTCACGGGCTTGCAAGAGTCCGCGGCAGATGAAGCGGGTTGTTGAGCAGAGGCGTGATGCAGCAAGACTTCGGTTCCTACCACTCCGGGGTGATGCCAAGCTCCGGACACTGGGATGTGGTTGCACCTAGCCTATGGCAATACAATGAGAAACAGGAAATCTCAGCTTACAGCGTTTTAAACCTGCTGCCGCCTGTATCTCATGACTGAAGTCACGAGTGTTAGGCGGCAATATTATAAAGACTGGTGTTGTGTTGATGATATTTACGGCTTTAATAGGTTTGCTGTTTTTAGCTGCATCCTTATATGCGAAGTACAACAGTCAAGGAATAATTTGATTGTTCGAATAACAGGTTTAAAACGAGTGGCTTGCGAAAGGGTTGAAAAAACAAAAGAAGTTGTCGCCGGCTAATAGCGGCAGAAGACAGCAGGAAGGAGATTTGAAGATTGAACGGAAGCAAAAAACCAAACATCAATATGATCCTGATCTTGTTCTGCATTGCCATGTCGCTTACCACGATTATGACAGCACTTTCAAGCGGGACAAGGCAGACATACCATACCATAAGCTATTCGGATTTTATTAAAGAAGTAGATGCCGGCCATATCGAATCCGTGCAGGTAAGTGATACCCAGATTACAGCGATTACCGATACCGGAGCCGGCTATGTTACGGACAGGATGGAGGATGAAAGCTTAACGGACCGGTTATTGGAAGCAGACGTGGATATTGAACGGTTATCAACGGTGGATGGAGCCAGAATGATTTCATCCCTTGTCAGCCTGGCATTCTATGGCTTTTTCTTCTACTACATATTTAAAATGGTGTCTTCCCGGTCAAATGGAAAAACCTACGAAGTAGAAAATGCGACCATCACATTTGCCGATGTCGCGGGGCAGGAGGAAGCGAAGGAGTCCTTAAAAGAAATCGTGGATTTCCTGCATGACAGCAAAAAGTATGCCGATGCAGGCGCTAAACTGCCAAAAGGCGCACTGCTGGTAGGCCCTCCAGGTACCGGTAAAACTCTTCTGGCAAAGGCCGTGGCAGGGGAAGCAAAAGTGCCGTTTTATTCATTATCAGGATCCGATTTTGTGGAGATGTTTGTCGGCCTCGGCGCTTCAAGGGTGCGCAGCCTTTTTAAGGAGGCAAAAAAGAAGGCGCCATGCATTATTTTTATTGATGAGATCGATGCCATAGCCAAACGCCGCGGAATGGGATCGAACTCTGAATATGAGCAGACCCTAAACCAGCTGCTCACGGAAATGGACGGTTTCGGCACGGATACGGGAATCGTTGTACTTGGTGCCACCAACCGTCCGGAAGGGCTGGATCCGGCAATTCTTCGCCCTGGGCGGTTTGACCGGCGTATTGAAGTGGAACTTCCGGATGTAAACGGAAGGGAAGCTATCTTAAAAGTACATACGAAAGATGTTAAACTGGCAGATGACGTGGACTTAAAGGCATTAGCCCTGCAGACAGTTGGAGTATCCGGCGCTGAACTTGCCAATATGGTAAATGAGGCTGCGATTGCCGCTGTAAAAGATAGCCGGGAGGCGATTACTCAAAACGACCTGATTGCCAGCATAGAAACTGTCCTTGTCGGCAGGGAGAAGGTTGACCGGGTTTTAAATGAGAAAGAAAAGAAAATCGTAGCTTTCCATGAAATCGGGCATGCGTTTACCGCAGTTAAGGTTGCCGGAAGCAAGCCGGTACAGAAAATATCCATCATCCCAAGGACGAAAGGGGCGCTAGGATATGTAATGCAGGCTCCGGCAGAAGAAACATATTTAAAATCCAAAGAAGAGATGATGAATGAGATAACCGTACTTCTGGCCGGAAGGGCTGCGGAAGATATTGTCTTTGGCAGTGTGACAACCGGCGCTTCCAATGATTTGGAGAAAGCTACGGATCTGGCAAAGGATATGGTTATGCGTTTCGGATTTGGAAAACATCTTACCTGCATCGTAAAACAGGAAGACGTGTACCTTGGCGGACGCAGGTCTTATGACTGCTCTCCGCAGATGCAGGCGGAAACGGACAAGGAAGTCTCTGTAATTTTGGATGGTTGCTATCATAAGGCAAAGCAAACGGTTTCTGAAAACCTTCCCGAAATTAAACGCTTAGCAGAATATCTCTTTGAAAATGAGTCGATTACCGGAGAAAAATTCATGGAGCTGATTAAGAAAAATAACGGCGGTGATTTGTGTGAGAATTGTGCAGGACAAAAAATTTAATTGCTTATCCTTAAAAAATAATGTTGTATTATATAGTATATGTTTTTTCATTCCCGTCATAATCATGGCGGGATGCCTTATAATGTCCGGAATTTATCCATTCGGAGATAAAAGTATCCTGCGGATGGATCTGATCCATCAGTATGCCCCGTTCCTTTCTTTGTTCCGGGATAAATTAAAAAACGGAGAATCCCTGCTCTATAGCTTTGATATCGGGATGGGAATTAATTTTCTGGCACTGTATGTATATTACCTCGCAAGCCCGTTAAATTTGATTTTGGTTTTTGTAAGCGGCAAATTCTTAATTGAAGCAATTACAGCACTGATCCTTATTAAAGTAGGGGCCTGTGGGTTGTTTATGGGAGTCTATTTAAAGAAACACGCAGAACATGCCGTAATCCCAGTAATACTGTTTTCAGCGGCATATGCACTGTCCGGATATATCTGCGCGTATTCCTGGAACATCATGTGGCTGGATGCGATAGCAGCATTCCCCGTGCTTTTATATGCGATGGAGCGGATGCTAAAAACCGGGAAAGGCGGTATTTACACATTCCTTTTGTGGTACTGTATTTTCACCAATTACTATATTTCCATCATGATATGCATATTTTTATGCATTTACTTTATCATGTACAACATCCAGGATCTTCCGGCCGGCGACAGTATATTTTACAAAAGGCTTATGGTATTTATATGGTATAGCCTTCTGGCCGGAGGTCTCTGTACGGTCCTGCTCATACCGGAATATAAAGCGCTCCAGTACACGACATCAGAATTCGGAAGGGCAATACCAGAATCGCTTATGACTGCATCTGATATGAATACCCTCAATGAGGGGACGCCGCAGGAATACTTCTCAATTCTGGAGATACTCGCCAGACACCTGCCATTTACAGAAAGCGAATTACTGCTTGATAACTGGCCCAATATCTATTGCGGAGCAGCAGTGTTCCTGTTTATTCCGCTTTACCTGATAAGCCCTAAAATAAAATTTCGGGAAAAAGCGATTTACAGCGCGGCCTGTCTGTTCCTCCTTGCAAGTTTTTCGATTGATATTTTAAATTTTATCTGGCATGGGTTCCATTACCCAAATTCCCTTCCAGCAAGACAGTCATTTATCTATATTTTCCTGGTATGTTTTATGTGTTTCAGAGCATGCAGTGATCTGTCATGGGTAACAATCAAGCATTTGGTCCTTGCATATTTCCCAGCAATGCTTTTCTTGTTGGTATGCCAGGTAACGGTGGGCGACGGCGGGGAGAAAATTCCATATTATGCCTATTATGCCGGAATGGCGGTGGTATCCGCATATGCGCTCGTCATCCGGGCAGGTATTTTAAAACAGGCTCCCGCATGTGTTTTAAAAGGGGTTTTGGCCTGCATTATGCTTTTCGAGCTGGCGCTGAATATGAAGGAAACAGGGATGGATTTATCGGAAAGAAACACCTACACGGAAGACCGGGAGGATATACAGGATTTGATAGACGGAATAGAGGCCGGTTTAAGCTGTCACAGGGTAAAAAGGGAAGAACCGCTTGCTATGCGCGATGACGGGGCGTGGAACGGATACCCGTCTGTCCCGCTGTTTTCTTCCATGGCAGACGCCGGTGTTACGGTGTTTTTGGATAAGCTCGGTTGCGAAGCCTCTGTAAATTACTATTCTCTGAACGGCTCCACGCCGCTTGTGGATATGCTGCTGGGAGTACAATATGAATTGATGACGAGTGGGCAACAGCCGGACCGTGACCAGCAGCTAATAGGGGAAAGTGAAAATATCAAGCTATATGAAAATGCATTTACGCTCCCGGCGGCTTTTGTACTTCCGGCATCCATACAGGATGGAGGCTGGCTTGAAGAAAGTAATCCAGTTGATACACAGAATGCATTCAGCCATGCGCTTGGCTGCAAAGATGTTCTGAGGCTGATGGAAAGCTGCGGTTTTGAAAACGGGATGGAGTATGAAGCGAAAATTCCACAAGACGGTCATTATTATATAAAGATCGGCAATCCAAGGGTAGAAGACGCTTCCTTGAAAATAGGGGATGAAGAAGAACGGTTGTTGAGCAGGATTAACCAGGGATACTTAATTGACCTTGGATGGATGATGAAGGGAGAAATCGTAACCCTACAATCTGAAACAGCTGAAGAGAAACCTGAAGCTGAATTATATCTGTTCGATTATGATGCGGCAGCCGACATATATGAAGAATTATCCGGCGGCGCAATAGAAATTACAGAATTGACAGACGGGCATTTTGAAGGGGAAATCACGGTAACGGAAGAAATGCTTTCACAAGACGGCAGAACGGCATTGTTTTTCAGCATCCCATATGACAAAGGGTGGACCATAAAGGTAGACGGAATTGAAGTTCCTGCAGAAGAGATATTTGATGCTTTTTTGTCCATACGGCTTGAGCCGGGAGTACATACAATAGAGGCAGATTATATGCCAGAAGGGTTAAAGGAAGGAATAATACTGGCAGGAATTTCTGCTGGGCTATTTGGAGCAACAATTCTGTATGGGAAACGAAGAAAGAAAAATGCTGATATAACAGCAAATCATCCGGCATAATTAAAAAATGAGGAGGCGATCATATGCTTTTAATGCATAAAAATGAACCGGTAGCGGATCTTAACATGTACCTTAATCGGGTTTTGTCTGTCAATGCAGTTTACCGCCTGGAGCTTATGCCATGGGGGACGGAAGTATCCAGCCCGTTTCTCCTGCCAAAAGCAATCGACGCATGGCAGGCCGGGCGGTCGATCCCGAAAGAAAGACAGGACGTACATAAAATCGAAGAAAGACTGGGCTGTTCGGTTTCTCAAGCTTTATATCAATCATTAGGAGTTAGCCTCACAGATTGTTATTGGTATAAAGAGAATGGTTCTGATTTACAATGGGAAGATGTTACATTTTATGGAAAGGACTTTTCAGAAGATTTTTATCGAATAGCTATTGCAGGGGAAAATGTGAAAGAAATTAATTTTCATGGCCCGGATTACACAACGGATGGAGTATTAAAGAAGGCATGGCTTAATATTGATGGAATTCCTACACTTATCAAATTCGGTAATTTAGGAGAAAAGGCTAATAATAAAAATCTCTTATCCGCCAATGAAATTGCAGCCTATAGAATTTCAGAGCTGATGGGGATAAACCATGCGCAATATTATCCGGTCAAAATAGCGGAGACAGGTGAATTCGCATGTGCTACGCCTACGTTTATTTCTGATGACAAACATGAATTTATCAACGGTTTGTCATATGGAAAACACGAAAAAATGACCTTTGATCTGTATAATCTTTTTGTCAAAAATGGAATGCAATCAGATGTCGATAAAATGATTGTGTTCGACTTCATGATTCATAACACCGACAGGCATGAAAAGAATTTTGGGGTGCTAAGAGATTCTGATACATTTGAACTTATTGGTTTTGCCCCACTTTTTGATTCAGGATCATCTTTCTTTTGGAATAATGACAAAAATTTTACCAAACCATTTAAAGATGACAGATTTGAGCAACTGTCACTCGTAGAAAAAATGCCTTGCGATATTCCCGGCCATCAGGAAGTGGAAAATATTTTACAGGGTTCATATGAGCTTTTTGGCATAGAAGAGAGAATATTTGATTCTGCGGTAAAAGATCTTAATAGCAGTTATAAAACATTAAGAAATTTTGAGCATAACATATTCCTCGAAGATAGGGAGGATCCTGAACTTTGAATACATTCATTTTAAAACATAATGGGGAAGCCGTTATAAAAATTTATACCATTTTTGATTCGATAAGTTTCATCGCTTATGACTACGAAATACTGAATCCCAGCGAATTACCATACATGTTATCTGACGTTAAAAAAACAGATTATGACAGTACGATTCTAAGCATAAACCATTGGATAGCATACCGATCGATCCCATACGACAGATATGACCTGGACGATGTTTTATCAGAAGTTCTTGGTTATAAAAAATATCGTTTCGGACGTATGTATTATTATAGGCACATAGCAAACATTCTTTCTTATTATGTATCAGCTTTTGACCATTATATTATTACTCCTGAAAAAGAAATTTCAATTTGTTTTGCTCAAATAGATGAACGTATGGAAACTTTATGGAGATTAAAACCGTATATTGAAGAAAATGTGAATGATAAGATAACGAGGCTTATAGGATATGGAGAAAAAAGCGAGAATTATTTTTCAGAGGGATGCATTAGAAGCAATGATCTTACAATAAGATCTGGACTTATATCGTGGTGGGAAGGTAAATCATTGCATCAAAAGGCTTTATATCAACGGGATTATGAAAAGGCCAAATTGTGTGAAGAAATATATAACCACTTTCAAATCGGACAGGCAAAATTGAACAATAAAACGCTTGTGATACCTGACATTGCCGCTGTTGCTGATGACGATATTGTTTGGAGAAAAGAAGTAGCCTATCTATCGCGTAATGAAAAAGAAAAATCGGCGGCTATTATAGAAAGAGAACGATTTCTTTTTGGAAATAAAACAGCTCAATTAATAGAAAATATTGCCGCGTATTGTAAAAATAATAATTGTGAAGATCTCTCTTGGAATATAGGAATTTACCCTAAAAGCAAAAAGATAATTATTGTGCCATAATTGTTAAAAATGAACAGCAAGCTATTGGGTCAGCAACGACCGAACAGCTTGCTGTTTTTTCATTTTAACAAGTCATTATAGTTTCGCTTCTGATAAATAACACGGCTGACGATGATTTGCTTTTTATCTTCATCGACACGGTAAAAAACAATATAATTTTTAACTACCAATTTTCGATATTCATATATCAGCGGTTTTAGAGGATAGTACATTGGATGGATATATGGAAATTCGGCCAATTTATCAATTTCATTGATAAATTCATCCGCCAAGGCATTTGCTGCCTGCGGGTTTAAAAGTTCATGGCTGATATACGATACTATGTTTACCATATCCTGTTTGGCCAATGGGAGATAGCTAATGTCATACATTATCCATTCCTCCAATTGCTTCTTTCATGGATTTTAACACATCTTTTGAAGAATACCTGGTATCAGTTAACGCAGCTTCTTTTTCCGCTTCCTGCAGTTTTCGATAAACCTCGCTGTCAAACTGCATATTTTCGTAAGATTCCATGCTCATAACAACCATATCCCCAAAACCATTTTTAGTGAGGAATACCGGCTGCTGAGTTTCGTGTACTTGCCTGGAAATTTCTGCAAAATTGTTTCTTAAATCGGATACAGGACGAATTGTATTCATAAAATCACCTCCTACATAGATTTTAGCATAATTGTGCTAAAAAATCAATATCAAATCATTATAGGGCAATTCTTATATTAATTCACAATTTTTTAAAATTCTTTCCATAATTAAGGCACAAACAACATTCCTGGATTCTGGCCTTATTTTTTCAGAATCTCGGAGCAAACGAGCAAGAAAGGAGAAAAGGATTATGGCGAAAAGAAAAGTGAGATATTCCAGGCAACTGGCAGCACTTCTTACCGCATCCATGATCGTGCCGTCCGCCGCGCCGGCAGCTACGGCATTTGCGGATGACAAGGCTTCCGACTTAAAAAATGTCGGGACTGCAACACCGTCGGATGCGGGTAACGATACTGTCGATACTACAAATATCTCAGACATTGATATCATGGACACGGATATCTTACCACAGGAAACCAAAAAGCAGGCTGCAAAGATGAATGCCGCGCCGAAGGTAACCCGCAATGCGGAGGAAACTTTATCAGCGGAAGTGTATTTTAACGGCAGCGGCAACAAAGAGTGGGACGGCACGGATGTTTATACCGGAAGATGGGGAATCCGCTTAAACGGCACAGTATCTGATCATGAGGATGTTCACATTGATTTCGATGCTGCAGAAATTCATTTTAAGGATAGCGGCATCGGGACCAATAAAACGGTAATCGTGGAGAATCTGCAGCTTATAGGAGATGATGCGGATTATTACACACTGGAAAGCGATTCCGTGGAGGTGGACTCTGACGCGGAAATCACAAAACGCACACTGGTTCTTTCTGGAAGTGTGTCTGACAGAAGATACAGCCCGGGAAACACGGATGCGAGCATCAACCTCCATATTGGGAATATTGCAACTGTGGATTATGACGACGGGCTGATCAAGGATAACCTGAATGTTGAAGTAAAGGCTTCTTATGCAGATGAGAATGTCGGTACGGGGAAACCGGTGACAATTGATGATGTTGTTTTGACCGGTACCCATGCGGAAAATTATGATTATGAGCTGAATTTTGATAACCTGACCGGCAATATCTTAAAAGGGCTCCAGTCCGCGCCTGACGTCTCCTACGACAATAATGGGCATATTACCGGGACCGATTCTTCCATGGAGTACCGCTATAACGGCGGCAGCTGGGAGACCTGCAGCAATAGCATTACCCTTGACCAGCTTGGAGTATATGAGATCCGCTACAAGGAGACTGCTAATTATGAGGCCGGCGCCATTTACAAATTCACATATGGAAGCGGCGTTACGGATCCCAGCGAGTTCTATGTGCGCCTGAATGAAGGTAAGGCTATTGAAAAAGAGTACGACGGGACCAATGTCGCATATCCGAGCCTGGTATACGGCGGCATCATGGACGAAGACAGGGATAAGGTCAAGGTCGAAAGTTACACTGCGGAATATAAAACATCCAAAGTAGGACAGGGTATTGAAGTTACTATTTCGAATATCAAACTGTCCGGCGAGGCCGCTTCCAAGTACCAGCCGTATGCAGATGAAATCGTGCTGACTGCAAGCGGAACCATTAAACCGAGGACCATCAATGTCCATGTGACGGCCAACGATAAGGATTACGACGGGACGGACACTGCCAATGTATATGTCTGTGGCCATACCTCGTTTGTAAACGGTGAGGATGTAGAACTTAAAGTAAACGGCCATTTTGAATCCGTTGATGCGGGAGAAAACATTCCTGTCGTGATCGATGGGGAAGTGACGCTCGCCGGTGCGGACAGCGGTAATTATGTGGTCGGCACGGTAACCCCGGCCAAAATGAATGATGGGGAAATGACGGAAACAGCTACCCTTACCGCTACCATCCGAAAGGCCCAGCAGAAGGCGCCGGATAAAACACTGTTTACCGTAGAAGACGGCATGATTACCGGATATACGGGAGAAATGGAAGTGCTGCTTCCAGGAAATGAAGAGTATGTAGACTGCGCAGGGCTTACCGGAGGAATTCAGATTGAGTCTGGAAATTCCTATGTATTCCGTTACAAAGAGGATAAAAACCACCTTCCGGGCGCTACGACCACAATCAATGTCGGCGTAACCGCTACCGTAAAAATCACTTTTGACCTCTGCGGGGAAGCAGTGAAAGGCAACTATCCGACAACAGCCACTATAACGACCGGGCAGCGTTACGGCGATCTGCTGATGGAACTTACGCCGAATGACCCTGACCGTGAGTTTGTCGGATGGTACACGGATCCGGTCGCGGGAGAGCGGGTATATCCGGATACAATCTGCAGCAGCACCAAAGATTTTATCCTGTATGCAAGGTTTGCCGATAAGGTCAGTGACCGTAAGGATGGAACGATTTCCGTTACCATGTCTGATTTCACCTATGGAAATACGGCGTCGGCACCGACGGCACAGAATATTACCGGCGATTACACCGATTACGTGTATTACTTTAAGGAAAAAAGCGCAGGGGACGGGACTTATACAACCGACATCCCGAAACTTCCCGGAGAATACACTGTTAAGGCAGTCGCCCAGCGCACGACCGCGTATAACCAGGCTGAGGCTACGGCAGACTTTACAGTCAATAAACGTGTTCTTACGGCCAATATTACGGCAGAAAGCAGAGAATATAACGGCGGCACTGCATGCGGAGGCAGTATTAAGGTCACCGGAGGCATTATCCAGGGAGACGACGTTTCCATTGACACCAGCGCCGCAAAATTCAACTTTGCGGATAAAAATGCCGGAACCAACAAGGAAGTGACAGCAACCGGGATTACCTTGGCTGGCGAACAAAAGGACCGCTATGAATTGGCAGTAGGGAAAGCCTATGCGGATATTACACCTTACATGCTGAATTATAGCACAGAAGCTCTCGTAGACGGGGATCATAACAAGTTCACTGTTTCCGTTAATGAAAAGATTTATGACGGAAGTACGACGGCAGTATTCGCCATTGGTAAAACAGCAGTCAGCACCGATGATATGCAGATTGTTGTAACCGGACAGTTTGATGATGCAAATGTCAATCCTTCCGGCAATTCTGTTACGGTGACAAATGTTGAGCTGGCCGGCGCGGATGCAGGCAACTACAAGCTTTCCGTATCGCTTCCGCTTACGCTTACCGGGACAATCCACAAGGCTGCCAATGATACCCATCCGGACATTTCCGGCACAAATCCTTCCCTTGGAATGACAAACGGCAGGATCAGCGGACTGGATGAAACCATGGAATATTCCTCCGACGGAGGAAAATCATGGAATACCTGTCCAAACGGTGAGCTTACCGGGCTTTCCGCAGGGGAATATCGTGTACGCTACAAGGAGACCCGGAACTACAGGGCATCCAATATATCGATAATCACCTTAAAAGACAGCTCCGTGACAGAAATGGTGACGATTACTTTTTACTCAGATGGAAAAGATGTCGGAACTACCAAAATCCCGAAGGGATCATCTCCTGCGAATGCGCCTGAAATCACAAAGGACGGATTTACGCTTTCCGGCTGGGAGATGCTTGACAACACACCGTTTGTTTTTGGAGAGACAACAGTGGATTCCGACTTAAACCTTTATGCCGTATGGACACCGGTAGTTGTTGAAAAGAAAGACGGCCAGATCCGCGTGTCCATGGCAGACGGAGCATATGGTGATCCTCTGCCTGCTCCTGTAGCCGAAAATGTGGTTGGGGATTATATTTCATCTGATTACACGTTCTTCTACAAGGGTGTATCCGATTCTGATTTTACAACAGAAAAGCCGACAGAACC
Organism: uncultured Oscillospiraceae bacterium; assembly: GCA_944386965.1. The sequence continues at coordinate 31,773 of CALXDE010000265.1, read as the reverse complement.
GGGGAATTATACGGTAAAGGCAGTTGCAAAGGAAACCGGAGCCTACAAGGCAGCGGAAGCGACAGCGAATTTTACTATCGCAAAAAGGGAACTGTCCTTTACACTGACCGCTGACAGCAAGGTATATGACGGAACCACGGATGTTTCCGGATATCAGTTCAACTACGGGAATATGCTGGAAGAGGATAGTGGAAAAATTTCTATTGATAAATCAGGTGCAAAGGTGAGCTTTACAGATGCGGATGCAGGAAGCAAAACTGTTGAAGGGACCGGATTTACGATTATCGGTGAAAAGGCACACTGTTACAAGCTTCCGGACCGTATTGCAGGAACCGGGGAGATTACCAAAAAAGAGATTTTCCTTTCTTTTGAAGGAGTCGATAAAGATTATGACGCCAACACCAATGCGCAGGTAAATATTTCTTCCGACGATATCCTGGAAGGGGATTCCGTATCCTTCACCTATACGGCTGTATTCGAAGGAAGTGAGCCCGGAATTGATAAGAAGATCAATATATCCAATATTGTCATTACAGGAACGGACAGCGGGAACTACAGCTTAGCTGATACAACAGGTATCGCTTACGCATCTATCCGTTCCACAACCGCTGAAAAGAATGACGGAAAAATCGAAGTTACGATGAATGACAGCGTGTATGGCAATCCGCTTTCCAGTCCGGCTGTAAGAAATGTGTCGGGTGATTATCAATACGAGGATATGACCTTCTATTATGCCAAAGATGGAACAGATAATTTCTCAACAAGTATTCCGTCTAAGCCAGGCACTTACCGCGTAAGGGCGGTAGCTGCAGCAACCGAGCATTTTAACGAGACGTCCGCAGAAGACGTGTTTACCATTGAGCAGAGAGAACTCGGCATATCTGTTACAGCTGATGAAAAGGTTTATGACGGTTCCACCCTGGTATATGGCTGGAAATACGAATACACAAACCTGCTTCCGGAAGATGAAGGAAGGCTGGATATCGATACATCCGCTGTAAACATCTATTTTGCGGATAAGAATGCCGGACAGAATAAGCAGCTTTCTGTTTCAGGCTTTAAACTGACCGGCGAAGCGGCTGATTACTACAAGCTTCCGTCCGTCATTTCTGGAACTGGCAGCATTACGCAGAAGACGATAGCTCTTTCTTTTGAGGGAATTGATAAGGTCTATGACGGGAATACGGATGCAGAAGTAAAAATAACTCCAGATGGCATTGTTGGAAATGATAAAATTTCCTTTATCTATACGGCCGGCTTTGAAAATGCGGATGAAGGGACAGATAAAACCATCCGGGTTTCCAATATCCGGATCACCGGAAAGGACGCCGGCAATTACAGGCTCTCTTCTACAACTGGGACTACAACTGCAGATATTACCCATAATGATGAAATGCAACACGCCTATACCATCCGTTATGTGACCGCAGACGGCACGGTTCTGGATACTCAGACCGGAATGGCAGCTGACGGAGCAGTTGTCCGAGCTGATAAGGAAATTACGGGATATAAGTATGCCAGCACGCCGGAATTTACGGTTGACCAGGCGAGCGCGAATGTATTCGATGTTACCTGCACTGCCGTTTCCTATACGCTCACCATTGTAAAAGAAGTGGAAGGCGTCAGGGAAACTGTACGGGAAATCTCCTATACAATCGAAGATACTGTCCGGGCGAACGGAAACGCCGGCCTGCACGAGGATTATGTAGGATACACCGGTGACTGGTTTGATGGAATGCGCCAGGCCGTGAACTTGAACACCTGGACCGTGGAACTTCCTGCAAAATCTACCGGAGACCATACGGCAGTCCTGATCTTTAAGATGGAAACACCCGCGATCCGCTTTGACGCCAACGGCGGTACCGGTGAGATGGAAAATATCTATGCAGAAGATATACAGTCCGGAGATACGCTGGAATCCTGCACGTTTGAAAATCCGGGCTATATATTTGCAGGCTGGGCACTGTCGGCAGACGGACCGGTTGTATATGCGGACGGACAGGCCTTAAATGAAGTTGATTATTCCGGCAATATTACCCTGTATGCGGTATGGGAAGCCCAGATGAATAAGATTCGGTTCGACTTAAACGGCGGGACAAGCCTGACGCATGTGCCTGATTCCATTCAGGTGAGAACCGGTGATCCGTACCCGGCACTTCCTACCGTTGTTTCTTCTGACAGTTCCAATCCGTTCATCGGATGGTACACGCAGGATGGCATCCAGGTAAGAGAAGGAGACATCTGCCAGGGAGAAACCGTGCTTTACGCTCATTACGGAATCCGCTCTGAAGGAAGGGTGGAAATCTCTGCGAGGAACTGGGAGTACGGCAATGAGCCGGACGTAACCGTTAATATCGTGGATGGTGACTATGAACAGTCCGACATTTCCTATCAGTACCGCGGTATAAGCGGCAACGAATGGATCAGCGGGCTTCCTGCCGATCCGGGAGAATACATGATCCGTGTCACGGCCGCTGCTACGGAAGACACGCTTGGAACGACTGCCCAGTGCAGGGTTACGGTCAATAAGCGCAGTATAAAATTCCATGTGGAAGGCACCGGCAAGGTGTACGACGGAAACCAGACAGCGCCTGTTACGATTATAATTGAGAATTCTGTGGAAGGTGATGAGGTTGCAGCTGTGGCAGCTGCGGAATATGACTCCGCAATGCCGGGAAATCGCAAGATTTCCATCCGCTCCATTACCTTAACCGGGGCAGATGCCTCAAAATACCAGATTACAGACCGGACAATGACAGTTGACGGTACGATTGATAAGATGCAGGGAACGGAAGTTTCCGTGTCCGGTGTCAACGAAACCATTTACGGGAAGGATGACGGTAAGATTGCCGGCGTAACAACAGGCATGGAGTGGCGCGTACAAGGAGAGAATTCCTGGACGGCATGCCCGAACGGCGAATTGACGGGACTTGCAAACGGTACGTATGAAATCCGCATGAAGGAAACCGAAATTTCTTATGCGGGGCCTGTAAGCACCGTCACGATCAATTCCGACCGCACCCTTCAGATGACCGTGGTAAATGCAGACGGCACAACGACCGTAATCGGAGTGCCTTATGGAGACAAGATTGATAAGCCTGCGGATCCGGTAAGAAGCGGATATCGTTTTGGAGGATGGTACAAGGATGAGGCACTGACCCAGGCGTGGGATTTTGAAAATGATACGATTACGGATGATGTAAGCCTTTATCCGAAGTGGACAAAGATCTCGTCTGGCAGTTCTTCCGGCGGAAGTTCGGAAGGAAGCTCCGGCGGTGGCGGCGGAAGCTCAAGTTCCGGCGGACCAAGCGGAACCGGCGGTTCATCCAGCGCCTATGGCCCAGGAATATCCGGTATTTCCGGCGAGTGGTCCCGTGATGTGGAAGGGAACTGGCGCTTCACCAGCGGCGGACGGCAGTATGCAAATGAGTGGGCGTACATCTATAATCCATATGCGGACGCTTCCAAGGGGCAGTCAAGCATTGACTGGTTCCATTTCGGGGAAGACGGCATTATGGATACCGGATGGTTTACGGATACCGATGGCAGGCTGTATTACCTGAACCCGGTTTCCGACAACACCCAGGGGCGCATGTTCACCGGCTGGCAGTGGCTGCGCGGGGCAGATGGCCTCCGCAGGTGTTATTACTTTGAGGAGGTATCCAATGGCCACCGCGGTGCCATGTACCGGTCTGCGGTAACGCCTGACGGCTATACGGTAGATGCGAATGGGGCATGGACGGTAAACGGGGAAGTTGTGACTTTAGAATAATATTTCGGGGCGGGCTATGATTGTCCGCCCTTTTTTGCCGGCTATAGGTTATTGCAATACATCCTGCTTCATAATTTTCATGAAAAATAATACAGGCATTGAGTATATGCCTTAAAATGGAGGTTTTAAATGAAAAATGAAAAGAATACGGACAGCGGCGCAATGAGTGATTACATCGCTTCCGTGGAAAAGGAGCTTAACAAACTGGAAGGCAGCGGCCTGGATGTAGAAGCGCTTTACGAAAAAGTAAAGAAAAACTGCGTGCCGGAATGGAATGATGCGGAAATCTTCACCAGCTGGCTCGCGGAAGAAGTGAAGGCTTCTCCCGGAAGGAAACTGGTCCGCTTTGACAAATCAAAGCCATATGGGCCGGAAAACTGCATGCTGTCCGCAAACGTACCGGTCCTGGCCGCGCCGTTTAAAGAAAAATACGGGGTGGATTTCTGCCGTGCCATAAGTAACATCAGAAGATACTATGGTGAAGATTTCCTTTGCGAAGAATGGAAATCCACAAAAAGGTTTTACCATTGGCTGCAACATTATACGGGATCTATCCCATACAAGTCGAGGCTCCGGCGGTATGATTTGTCAAAGCCATACAGCCCGGAAAACTGCTATTTTGCCAGAGGCCGAAAGCCGGCTGTCTTGAAAAAGTCAAAAGAATCTGTTTACTTAAGAAAAAGAATTTTGGAGATTTTTAAAGAGACAGGAATGAAGTTTGATGCAAGGTATGCAAGCCTGGTTTCCCGCAAAAGACTTGACCCAAGGCTATGGGAAAGGGATGATTTTTACCGCTTCATTATCCGTCTGTATGATTCCGGGAAACTGCATAAAGGAATGTATATGCACAAGATACAAAGGGACAAGCCGTTTACCGAAAACAATGTATATTTCAGTTTAAGAAAAGAAGGAGCCGTAAAACATGGGATGTCTTACACGAAGCTGATGGGAGAATATAATAACATCAGATCAAAACATGCAAAAGAGTTCCCAAACGGCATCGCATTCGACGATTTTGCGAAAGCATTGCTTGACGAAAATTATTACCCCGGAAAAGGTGTTGCTATAAAAACGGAGCTGCCTTTGGGTAAGTATGCATTATCGGAGCGGCTGGAAATCCTGGATGCGAATGAGTACCATGACCTGCAGCGGATCTGTGAAGCATACCGTTCTATCCCGGAAGAAGAGAATGATTTTGACGGGCTGGATGAATTTATGAGATGGTCTGTTATGAGCGGGTATGACGGGACGCGGGATTTTAAAAAGGTTGGACCAGGTTTTTACTCTCCAGAAACATGCGTATGGGATATTTTTACGGAAGAAGGTAAAAAACAGCACTCGGCCATGATCAGTGAAGCAACCGCCCCTAAAAGACGAATGGATTACATTTACCGGAAACGTGCAAACTGGAAAGCCGTGGCAGGCGTTTCGGGCGGGTTTGAAGATATTGAATTCTTCAGGAAATGGTGCAAGCGACATAAAATAGGCCCGGGAAGCTGCGTTTACCGCAGAGATAAAAACAAGCCGTATTCACCTGACAACGTAATCATTATTAAAAAATCTGCATAGCGAGGGCAAAAAGAGGACTGTAATGCGCAGTTCTCTTTTTTTTGAGCAAAACCCGCTTCCATAATTAAAGAAAATATAAGATATATGAGGAGGTTAAGTTATGTACCCAACAAGCACAAAGAAACAAATGTGGATCTGCGATATCTGCGGAAAACCAATCGAAACGGAAGACCATGTGCGTATCCAGACAAAGAGAAGATCCAAACTCCATATCCATAACGAATGCATGGGAAAAGGAATGGCATCCCCTTCGAACTTTGGAAGGTAAGCAGATTTTGCAATTCCGGAAATCAGGGATTCCATAATTGGACCAGGCGTCAGTTTTTGACGCCTTTTTTCTTTGTCATACTGCGATATTGTCCAAAATCGTTTATCCGTGAAAAAAGTGAAAAGCATTTATCAAATTCAGGTGTTAATCTAAGGGCAAGTTTAAATTAAGAGGAGGAATTTACAGTGCCGGGCAGAAGCAGAAAAAGATTAGACAGTAAAGCAGAGCCCCCAAAGGGCATTAAGCGGGCATTTCATATTTTAGGCACATGCATAGCAGGAGGCATCGGGTTTGTATCCGGCCTCTTTAAAATGATCCTTGCAGTTATTGCAGGAGGGCTGGTGATATCCTGTATTGTCGGCGGGATCTTGTATATGTCGTTAAAAACGGATATTGACGACTGCTTAAGCCGCGCATATGACATCGCCGCTTCCATGCAGGAAGGGGATTTTATGCGCGGACAGGATACATACGTCTATGATGCAGAGGGAAATACCGTAGGGATTATTAATGCAGGACATTTTGAATACGTGGACATCTCACATATCAGTGAAGACCTGCAGAATCTTTATATTTCTCAGGAAGATAAGCGCTTTAAGGAACATTTTGGCGTAGATTTAATCTCCACGGCCAGGGCCGGGCTTGCACTCATTAAAAACCGCGGGGAAATCACCCAGGGAGGCAGCACGATCACCCAGCAGGTAATTAAAAACACATATCTGACGCAGGAGCAGAGTTTTAAGCGGAAGCTTATAGAAATCCTCGTGGCACCGCAGCTGGAACTGAAATTCACCAAGCCGAAGATCATGGAGTTTTACTGTAACAGCAATTATTACGGCAACCGCTGTTACGGTGTACAGGCCGCGAGCAAATATTATTTCGGGACAGACGCGGAGAATTTGACAGTGGCGCAGGCCGCCATGCTGGTAGGCTTAAGCAACGCCCCGTCCACATATGACCCAGTGGAACATCCGGATGCAGCGCTTGAAAAAAGGAATGAAGTAATTGAAAACGGATATGCAAACGGCTATCTGACTGCGGAAGAAAAGGAAGCTGCCATTGCGGAACCGCTTACCATCGTACAGGCGTCTTTTCCGGAGAATATGGAAACATACCAGTCCTCTTATGCCGTCCATTGCGCGGCCCTTGCGCTGATGGAAAAGGAAGGATTCCCATTCCAATACACGTTCAGTGATAAAGCCGATTATGACGCATACCAGGAGCGGTACAGTACGGAATATAACGCAAAAACGGAGGAAGTAAGAAGCGGCGGGTATAAGATTTACACATCCCTGGACCCGGAGATCCAGAATACGGCACAGGAAACACTGGATAGCACCTTGGCCCGCTTTACGGAAACACAAGAAAATGGAAAATATGCGCTCCAAGGGGCGGCGGCCATTACAGACAACCAAACAGGATATGTCGTGGCGGTGATCGGCGGCCGTGGGACGGAAGACCAGTACAACAGGGCTTATCTTTCCGCAAGGCAGCCAGGATCCTGCATCAAACCGTTGATTGATTACGCACCGGCGTTTGATACCGGAGCTTATTGGCCAGGGTCTGTCATAAACGACCACAAATTTGAAGACGGCCCGGACAATGCCGGAAGCTATTACGGAAATGTCACGATCCGGGAAGCCTTAAATCGCTCTCTTAACACAGTAGCATGGCAGGTATTGCAGAATATTGGTGTGGACACGGGCCTTTCCTATCTGGATGCGATGAAGTTCCAGAAGATTACATACGTAGACAATGATGTGCCGGCTTTATCCATCGGCGGGTTCACGGATGGCCTACGCGTCATAGACATGGCAAAGGGATATCAGACCCTGGCCAATAACGGAGTTTACGATAACAAGACCTGCATTATAAAGATCGAGGACGCCGGCGGAAATGTCGTTTATGAAGGAGAAAATGCCGGAAGCAAAAAGGTTTATGAACCGGAAACGGCGTATATGATCACGGACATCCTAAAAGGGACGTTTACCGCCCCTGGCGGGACCGGACGGGGGCTTGGGCTTTCTAATATGCCGGCAGCGGGAAAAACCGGTACCACCAACTCTAATAAGGACACCTGGTTCTGCGGTTACAGCAAATATTACACCATGAGCGTCTGGGTTGGATATGATACGCCGCGGGCTATGCCGGGGACATATGGTGCGGATTATGCCGGCTCTATTTGGCAGAAGACCATGCAGGAGATCCATAAGGACCTGGAACCTCTTGATTGGGACAGACCGGAAACCGTAGTGGACCATACGGAAAACGGGATTACAGACCTGTATTCATCCACTGTGGATATAAGGAAAGCGCAGGCGCTGGAAGAAAAACTGGAAGCAGAGCGTCAAGAAGCAGCAGAAGCAACTGTCGCAGAATACGAGAAAAACGTCATCGCATCCGTGGAAGATACCTATGTAATTGAAAGTGATTTCCAGGAAGTCAATAACATCATTTCCCAGGTAAATGACCCGACAGCACGAAAAGAACTGTATGACCGCGCTGCGGCAAAAAGGGATGAGCTCATTGCTATCCGGAATTCCATGGCGGATGAAATTGCTTATTATGAGTCCAGGAAAGAGATTGAGGAATCGGAAGCCGCTGCGATACGGGAAAGCCAGGCGGAAGAAGACCGTAAAAATCAGATCAAGGAAACGAGGATTTCCGATTTTGAAGACGCATTAGAAGAGATTTCTTCTTTGGGATATATACCGGAAAATATGGATGAGCTTACCGATGGGCTTATGGAAAAGCTGGATATGCTCAGTGAATATGACGAATACATAAGCTGCGCGGACAGAGCAACAGCTGCGATAAACGCCCTGCAGAGCCTTCCTTCTGAAGAAGAATATAACGAAAGGCTGAGGCAAGAACAGGCCGCGGAAGAATCCAGGCAGGCCGAACAGGAATCGCAAGCGGAAGAGGCAAGGCAGGAAGCGGAGTCCGCCGCAGAGGTACTGGATAACAGGAATAACATGGAATACGGCCCGGGAATGGTTGAAACAAAACCATCCCCGGCGAATACCACAGGCCCGACCAGGGCGCCGGAAAACTACGGTCCCGGATATGAGGGGGTGATGGATTATGAGAATTACCGATAATACAAGGCAGACAGCCGTCAATATAAAGACGGCCGCAGAAAAAGAACCCAAAAAGAATTCCATGGATTGGTACCGTGTAATTGCCTATTCCGGGATCCCGCTGTTTGGGTTGCTTTACCTCCTGCTTTCATCCAGGAGGAATAAGAACCCGGCAATCCGGGAATATGCCGGCGCTGCATTCAAATACAGACTTACGATGTTCGGGATTGCAGTTATTACATTAACAGCCGCGTTCCTGATCCTGCTGCCGCATTTTGAACGGTTTTTGGATTATCTGGAACTGTTGTAGAACAAAATGTGCAAAATCGCTTATCTGCGAAAAATCAACGCAGATAAGTAAAAGAAAACTTTGTAGAATAGCATTATCAAAACAATCAATGGAGGGAAACATCATGGGAACTAAAAAGATTATCATTGTGGACAGATGCGAAAGAAATAATACAAGATATAATGGCCCGATTGCGGCGCCTGTAGATATCGAAATGCTGGTCGATGGGCTGAATATGGCAAAGGAAGCCATTTCCATTAAAATGGAATTGGCAAGAGAACTTGCGAGGATGGCCGGGAAGGTTATTGCAAAAGCAGGCTTCAATCCAAAGAATTTTATTTTGGATGACGAGGCAACAGAAGAGTTTTTCTCGGCAAATATCGTTCCAAACGAGGACATTGAAGAGACCCTTGCGTTCACAATGGCCGGGACCGACGGCTTTGAATATTACGCAATTGCCTCAAATCATATGGAAGAAGATGGGCATTATGCTTCCTCTATGTTGTTCCGTTATGGAAAAGAAAAAAGCCAGATTTTTAACCTTGAAGATTATGAGTGGGAAGATCTCCCGGAAGAGGACGAGGTTCCGGATGAAATTAAGTCCATCCTGACGGAAGGTGGGCCTACTGCTGATTTTGCCGAATTTATCCTGGATGTGTTTGACGACCTGGATGCGGAAAGCCTGAAGGGGTTCATTGAGGCAAATAAGGATATCATCAGCCTTTACGATAAGACGCAGCAGTATATGGATTTTGAAGGCGTTTACCTGACAGACAGAATTGACCCGGAAAAGCCATGGACGAGTTTTAAGGTTGTCCTGGTTCCAAGAGACATCAAACGTATCGGGATCTGTGCCGACTGCAAGAACAAGTTTGTCCGTATCTGCAGGTATATCCCGAAGGAGCTGTTCGACGAAGACAGCAAGTATTCGGATCATGGATATTTTAAAGAAGTAACAAAATTTGATACGGAAGAGGATGCCGCCGCCTACCTGTTTAAGGTATGTAACCGCTATACGGAAATGCCGGTTTATACGATCCCCATTTCGAAGGATTTGTTCGTAGATCTCGACGGTCTGGACGGAACAATTGCTTACACCAATAAAAATGGCGAACTGACAGATGTGGAAAAAGAGATCCTGACACCGTTCATTAACATGATTACCGCCGCTTAAATCCGGCAGGCAGTCAAGGATAGGAGGAGAAAAATGGCGGAATTCGCGAAAAGGGAGTTCGCAGATTTAACGAAGAAAGCAATGGGGACTAGGACGCCTTTTACCTTTTCAAGACTCCTGCAGATTAAGGCAGGCTACTTGGATAATATTTTAAAAGGGACGACAGCCAATCCACCGCGGATCAATATCCTTCAGCGGATCGCGCAGGAATCCGAAGGCAGGGTCGAGATAAAAGAGCTTTCAGCTGCTGCCGGATATGAAGATACAGCTGGAAAACCGTCCCTTAAAAAGATTACGGAAGTGTTCGGCACATGGGAGGATTTTAAAGGCAGGCGCGTCAATATCGCCGCATTCCAAGAATATTTGAGGCAGATGATGGGAGGTTTAAACCAGTCACAGTTTGCAAGAAAGGCTGGTTTTACCTCGCAGCAGATTAATAAATGGCTCCGGGGAGAAATAAGGAGCCTTCCGTCACCGGAAAGTGCAATGCGAATTTACGCCGCGTCAGACAGGAAACAGGATTTTAAGGATTTTATGGCATCCATCGGTTTCCCGGACGTATCAGATATTATGAAGCCGGCATCCGTGAAATTCCCTGAAGGGTTGCTGGAAGAAGCAAGAGAAGCAATGGAAGCTGCTACGGCAGACCTTGATGAAAACAAAAACGGGCAGCAGAAGCCAAAGGGAAATTTCGAAAAAAAGAAGGTACACGCTATGGGTAGTCGTAAGAACGGGCAGGGAAATACCGCCGCAAAGCAAACAGACAATAAAAGGGTTGAAAGCCAGCCGGGTAAAGTTCTGGAGATTCCTGCTTTTAATATTACTTCCAGGGATCTTGCGGAACTCGCAATTATCCGAGCCGTGAAAAACCCCGACGATAAAGTAATTCTCCTCCCGTCACAGAACGACGAGCTCCGTTTTGAACTGGACGGAAGGGAAACTACATATGACTTAAGTCTTTTCGACAGGGAGGAAGCTGACCTTTCGGATGTTTACCTTACATACGGGCGGGCTGCAACCGCATCCATGGAAGGGACGTACCTGATTGTCCTTGGGAATGGCGGATTATATACTTTGTTCGCCGAACATCCTGCTCCGGGGCTCAAAACGGAAATCCTCGCCATCCTGATCGATGGCACGGAAATCGTAGACAGGGCGAGGTTGACGTAATATGGCCAGGGTGTGCCCGCTAACCGGAGGAAAGGTCTTGTACCCGGAATGTTTGGAGTGCGAAGAAAAGGAAAAATGCCGCAGACGGAACGGCAGCCTGCAGGAGGCAAACAGGACAGGCGGGAAAACAGAAAGGAAACATACTGCTACAAAGAAGGGGCTGTGACAAGCTCCTTTTTTTGTACTATCGGACAGCACGGAGTTCCATAATTTTTTTGAAACTACCAAAGAAATAGGAGGTATGGATATGAAAGGTAAAAGGCTATTTTTGCTTACGGCACTGTTTATGCTGTTAAGCGCAATTCCCGTATTTGCGGCAGACCGCATTGAATACGTCAATATCATGATGCAGGAGACAAAACAAGCACCTGGAGAGGTCTGGCTTGCCGAGCCGGCAGTAAATAACAACGATTACTATATTTCGGAAGTTGACTGGAATTCAGATTATGATTCCTGGACACCGGGTAAGAAGACCACGCTCAACGTCACGCTGGAATCCAATGATAAATCATTCGACAGCGATGCCAGAGCATATGTGTCAAACGGAGAAGTTGTGGATACATCCCGAAGCGGCAGCAAAAAGCTGCGCGTGAAGATCAACTACATTCCAAAGGTTAACCTGTCCGCTCCGGACGGTATTTATTACGAGGATGATTATACTGTATCATGGGACCGCGTGGAATACGCCGGTGGGTATACCGTCACTCTTTATAAGGATGGTTCTTTTTACAGGACGCTGAACTTGGAAGGAAGGAATAATACCAGCGTGGATCTTTCCGAATACGCAACGGACGATTACCTGATGACGGTTTCTATCCAGGCGGTGGCGCCTTCCGGAAAAGGCGGCTATATCATCTCGTCTGAAGTAGTGAATTTTGACGGGGACGGCGTAACGCTGGATGGGGAATCAACCGTTTACGGCTCCTTTACCGGTTCCGGTGCTTACAAAAGATTTAATATGGATGGAAAATATGCGCAGAGCTGGCAGCTGATCAACGGAAATTGGTATTATTTCGACCCGAATAATAACAACTATGCCAAAACAAGCGGATGGCTTCAGTCCGGATCCTATTGGTATTACTTCGATGCTGAGGGGCATATGATGACTGGCTGGATCAAGGACGAAGAAGGCGGAGGATACTGGTATTACCTGAATACGGACCCGACCGGATCACAGATTCCGTTCGGAGCTATGAAAACAGGCTGGATCATTACAGCTCCCAACAGCCCGTGGTATTACTTAAGCCCCGGCCCGGATATCGTTCCCGGCCTTCCAGGAGGTGCCATGCTTACGGATACAGTCACTCCGGATGGCTATTATGTCAATGCAAACGGCGAATGGGTACAGTAACCGGCATATCTCAAAAACAGGTTCCTTACGGGGCCTGTTTTTTTTGCAATCAGCAAATACCTGGCCTCATAATTGAAATGTAACAGAAAAAGGAATTAGAGAGGAGAAAACATATGCAGATCGAAAGATTGAGAAACGGACTGGAGCTTTTCAACAAGATCAACGGACAGCGATACAAGGTAACGGAAGTATCCGGCGGCATTGGAAAAGCCGTTAAAATGCTGGATGACGGCACCCTTACGGATGAATCTGTTCTGGTGGTGACAGCGGACAACTGCCTCGCATTCCGTATCCTTGCGGATCCGGAGCCGTATCCCATTCCGGAAGGGTATGCCGTTGAAAGCGGTGTACTCTTAAAGGCTGACGGAACCCCCGCCTGCGAACAGGGCCAGATTTTTATCGACTCGATCTTGGCAAAACAGCCCGGCAGGTTTATTCTGACCGTAGCACCCAAGGATAAAAAAGAAGGGTACGTGGATCTGTTTTCCTATGAACCTGCAAGGGACAGGTTTATGAAAATTACCCCTTTGCCCATTCCCATGCCAACCCTCGTCGGATATGTCGGCAATAAGGCGATTGTTGCCTATTCAAAAATTACCGAGGAAAAGGATGAGGAAAACGGAGAAATGGTGCGATGGTTTGATGGAGCGGCTGTTCTGGAAATTGCGGACGGCTATATCAGAACCAGCTGTTTCCCCAGATGCCCGATCACGGTTGAGGATATCGTAATCGCAAAGTATGGAGAAACGGAGGAGTATGAGCTCTACATCCCGTCTGATGAAAACGGCGATGAAGGAGGGCAGACCATCCCGAAAGATAAGAGGGTTTGGATGAAGGCCGTTGAAGGAGACGTCGAAAAGCATTTCCAGATGGAAGGAAAAATTCAGGCCGAGTACAGCCCGATGTACCGCAACTTTGTATTGCATAATGCAGATTGCGTTTATGTAAGCGAAAAGGATATCTGGCTTCAGTCCAAGGCAGCGGCAGCCGTTGTCAAGGATTACCCGATCCTGGTCGACGTAACGAAAGACGGTTACAGCTACCGCCTGACGTTTGGAAACGACAATTATGAGATGAAGACCATCGTTTCCACCTTGACCCGCGACAGAGGTTGCATTGTAACGGTAGAGTAACCCGGTTTTCTTATTCTCCAAAACAGACTCCGAAAGGGGTCTGTTTTTTTGCAAAAATATATTTTCTGCCAGGCAGCAGAGAAAAACCAATAAATCAAAAAAATTTTTCATAATTAAAACGACAGGAGAGAGAACATGATTAGAAAAGATATTTTACTTGGAGCTTTCTGTCTTACGGCAGCCATCAGCTTCACCGCAATTGCTGATGCGGAGACGAAAATACAGGAAGAAACCGCAAGGCAACATGCAGAAACTGCGACAAAGAGCGATGCCTCTACCAACAGCATGGCAGAGCAACAAGATTGCAGTGTATCAGAATACACCGGGTTCTTTACGGACGATAAGGGAAAGCAATACTTTGAAAGCGGGAAGCCAAGAAAAGGAAGTTTCCTGTTCGTCATGGGCGAGCTTTATCATGCAGGAGATGACGGGTATCTGAGTACCGGATGGTACCGGTCCGACCAAGGATTATGGTATTACTTCGATGATGCCGGGGCAGCTCAGGAAGGCTGGATTCAGAATGGCGGGATCTGGTATTACCTGGATAACTATGATTACAAGACCGGATGGGCTGAAATTGCGGATGAAGCCGGCAATACAGCTTGGTATTATTTTGACGAATCCGGCCAAATGCTCGCTGACTGCCGGACACCGGACGGATATTATGTTGGACCGGACGGAAGCTGGCAGGAAGATACCCCGATGGCATATGAAGGCGAAGGCTTTGAATGGGATAAACCGACTGACGGAGGACCGGGGCAGATCAGCGGCCTTCAGATTGCCGACATGCCGGCTGAGTTTTATATGTTATCCATTGCAGGTGAGGTATCCGGCATGTCCAATATAAATGCCATTGTAAATGGAGACAAAGGACGTGCTTACGGGATCTGCCAGTTCGACTATAGGTATGACCTGGTGCGGTTCATGAATTACGCCTATGATAAGCATCCGGAACTATGGCCAGGATTTGAAGGATTCCTTGGTTTTGAGAATGGAGATGAAAAGCTTTGCAATAATCCGGTGATTGCGGAAACCTTTGTAAAAACCATGCAGACAGATTACGAAACCGCTGTCTGTGACCAGCTGGAATTTGTTCGCATCCATTACTGGGATTCATTTAAAGACCAGATGAATAACGCCGGATTCAACCTTGATGGGCGACATATTGCCGTGTCGGCGGCACTGCTTTCCGTAAAAGTAAACTGCGGCACCCAGGCCGGGACTTTCATTAACAACCTGTCGCCGGACATGTCGGACGAGGAGATGATCCGCGGCATTTACAAAATCCGCAACACAATCCTCGCGGAGCAGTATGTCGGTTCGGTGAAGAAAGGCACTTCCACCAGATATTTAAAGAGTGAGCCGCAGATGGCCCTGGATCTCTTATACGGATACACAACGATCGACTCCGTGGTGAATTACGGCGGTGGCGTGGAATGGCACGGAAATCCATTCGTGGATGCGATTACCACCATTGAACTCACGGGGGAAATCCTATACCAAGAAACGGAAAGTGCTGCGGCAACTCCGTCGGAGGCCACGGCTTCTGACGCAAATTAACAAGCAGTACAAAAATGTTGAAAATCGCTTATCTGCGAGAATTTCAAACAGAATCCGGGCATCAAAATGCTTAAAATAATTTCATCTTATTTTGAAAGGTGAGTGAACGACATGAGCGTATCTTTGCAAGAACAGGAAACTGTCATCAATATGAGCCGGGATTTGGATTACGCCGACATTTATACGTCCGACCGAACGGTCATGACCAGGCTTGATAAACTGGCAGAGGATGAAAACTGCCCGGACTGGAGCTGTACCGGCGTTCAATACGACCAAAACGGGGAGCTGGTTGCAAAAACATACCGCACCAAAAAGAGCCTGGTTTCCTACCGGTCATCCACGCCAAAACGGGAATACACGGAAGAGCAGTTGGAAGAGAGACGGGTAAGGATGCGGCATATGCAGGAAGTTGCAAAACAGAAACGAGAAGAGAAAAAGAACAACAAGGAGGTTAACTAAATTGAAGTATCGCCACACATCACTGAAAACAAAGCTGGAAAATTTATCAATTGCAAGCAAGATTATGTTCATCCTTGTCTGCATCGTCATTATCAGAGCCGGGTCGCTCATCCCGCTTCCGTTTGTCAACGCAGAATACATGCACATCCTTCTGGGAGATAACGGGCTGGGATTTTTAAATTCCGTTACCGGCGGATCCTTCTATCAGATGTCCATTTTCGCGCTGTCCATCAGCCCTTATATCACCGCATCCATCATCGTTCAGCTGATGAGCATCGTGTTCCCGCAGCTTGAGAAGATGAGGAAAGAAGGAAAATCCGGACAGGACAAATATAAAAAAATCACAACCGTTACCGGAATTGGACTGGCATTTCTGCAATCCGCCGGAATGGCGATTGGCCTTGGATATAACGGGCTTATCGAGCCGTTTAATGCACTGACTGTCATCGGTGCGATCATCATTTGGACAGCCGGGGCCGCGGCGCTTATCGGTATCGGCGAGTTGATTTCCAAACTGAATGTTGGAAACGGCATTTCCATTATCCTTACCGCCAACATCCTGTCAACCCTGCCGTCGGACGTATATACCATAAAAGCCGTTCTGATGGACGGAAGGGATGCCGCGGGACTTACGGTTAATATCGGATTAACCGTCGCAGTATTTTTATGTATTATCGCGTCCTGCATTGTGCTTACAAAGACGGTAAAGAAAATCAAAGTCACGCAGTCAAGAAAACTTGCCGGGTTTGCAGACAGTACATTCCCGATTCCGCTTAATACATGTTCTGTCATGCCAGTTATCTTTGCAAGTTCAATCTTAAGCATCCCGCTGCTTATTTCCAGATTCGTCCCCGCCATGCAGACAGGGATTGCCGGGCATATCATGAACGCGCTGAACTCCTCATACTGGTTTTTGCCGTCAGCACCGTATTATACTGCCGGGATCCTGCTTTATGCAGCGCTTACGACATTTTTCGCTTACTTCTATTTAAGCATCGGGTTTAACCCGCTTGAGATTGCGGATAACTTTAAGAAGTCCGGTACGATAATCCCAGGTATCCGTCCTGGAATGCCGACTGCGGATTATATTGAAAAGGTCAGTACAAGGGTGGCATTACTCGGAAATACATGTATGACCGCATTGATTCTGTTCATGCATTTGATCTGCAATGTAAACGGCCTTGGGACTCTATCCATTGCCGGAACCTCCGTTTTAATCTGCGTCAACGTAATACTGGAGGAAAAGAAACTTGCAGATTCGGCAAAACTCGTTAAGTCATACAGCCGTCGCGTAAGCTTTATCGGCGGATTAAGCCGGGTCGCATAACAGGCTGGAGAAGGGAGATTTTCATGATATCTAAAATTAAAAACATGGGGCTTTCCGTACCAAAAAGAGCGGAAGTAATAAAGGATACATTTTTTGTAACGGCGGCAATCGCATGCACAGCTTCGGTTATCTTCGGGATTGATTCCATGGTTGCCGGCGTGATGGCACTCATTTCGAGGATGTAAATGGTAACAACGTCTGATATAGCGCAAAATCGTTTATCCGTGGGTTTTCTTGAAAGAATCAAAGGACATCCACGGATATAATTATATCAATAACAACGAAAATATGAGGAGGCAATATACTGTGGCAAACGAAATAGATAAGCTAAGAAAATTTATTGAAGAAAGCAACCGCATCGTTTTCTTCGGCGGCGCCGGCGTTTCCACGGAAAGCGGGATACCGGATTTCCGCTCCAGTGACGGGTTATACAATACAAAGTACAAGTACCCGCCAGAGACGATTGTAAGCAAAGAGTTCTTTGAATCAAATCCGGCCGAATTCTACCGCTTCTATAAGGAGAAAATGTTATTTCCGGACGCAGAGCCGAATTTTGCACACCAATACCTGGCGGAACTGGAAAAAGAAGGAAAGCTGAAAGAGGTAATCACCCAGAATATTGACGGCCTGCATCAGAAGGCAGGGAGTGAAAATGTGCTGGAACTTCACGGTTCGGCATTGCGCAATCATTGCACCACCTGCGGGAAATTTTATGGGATGGACAGTATCCTTCAAGCTGACGGAATTCCGCACTGTCCGAAATGTGGCGGAATAATTAAGCCGGATGTTACCTTGTATGGAGAGGACCTTCCTGATGGCGTTATGGACGAAGCAATCAAATATGTTTCGGAAGCGGACATGCTGATCATAGGCGGGACGTCACTATCCGTTTACCCGGCGGCATTTCTGATGAATTACTATGAAGGAAACAGGCTGGTCCTTATCAATATGTCATCGACAAAAGCGGATTCCTATGCGGATCTGGTGATCCACGGAAAGATAGGGGAGGTGTTCAAGCGTGTTAAGGCAAAGTGAAAACGGCGTATCCGCTGGAAACAAAAAACGAAGGAACTTTTTATGGTTTCTTATCCTTTTCATTGCCGCGGCCGCATGCCTGCTCGCCTGCAGCGCCGCATATGCAAAGCGTACCGTGGAAGATAAAGTTGAAGAAGTCGTGTCCATGGTACAGCCGATCGATAAGGAAGTAATAGAGACCATGGAAAACGAAAACCTGGATGAAGAGACCCTCCTTGACCTGAAGGATAACTGGACGGTGGCGTTGTTCGGCATCGATTCCAGGGAAGAGGACAACCTGGAAAGCGCCAATTCAGATGTTATCATGCTTGGAACGCTGGACCATGAAACGGGAGATATCCGCCTGGTAAGCGTATACCGCGATACCTGCCTTAAAACCGGAGAGGACCGGTACCGGAAAGCAAATTCCGCATACGCATCAGGCGGGCCGAAGGAAGCCATTCAGATGCTGAATGAAAACCTGGACCTTAGAATTGATGATTATGTGGCGGTCAATTGGAAATCCGTGGCAGATGCGATCAACATCCTTGGCGGCATTAACCTTGAGGTCACCAAATCGGAATTCCGCTATATCAATTCCTTCATTACTGAAACCGTAAAATCAACCGGCATTCCATCCGTCCATTTGGAGGAACCGGGGTATCAGCACCTAGACGGGGTACAGGCGGTCGCGTACGCAAGGCTTCGGCTAATGGACAATGACTTCAAACGTACGGAACGCCAGCGGAAGGTGCTGGAGCTTACGCTCCAGAAAGCGCGAAATGCGGACTTTGCCACATTAAACCAGCTGATCGTCACCATCCTACCGGAAACAGCCTCATCCATTGATACCGACGACCTTTATATCCTGGCAAAAAATATCCTGAAATTGAACCTGAAGGAAACCGCAGGGTTCCCGTTTACCCATTATGAAAAGACGGTAGGGGGAGCAGCCTATGTGTTCCCGGATAACCTTTCGGAAAATGTCACGGAACTCCATAAATTCCTTTATGGGACCGATACATATGAGCCGTCAGAAGAAGTGGAGAAAATATCAGCGGCAATAACCAGGAAGAGCGGCAGATAACTTTGCGCCTAATACAGCACCTATAAGCAATATTTCAAAAACTCGAAGCAAAAAACCATAATTAGAAAAAGAGAGGAGAGAAACCAATATGTCAAAATACACATTACGCGTTATCAATGCAGATTCCATCAAAAAACTTGTCGATGTCATCAGCCATTCCGAATGCGAGGCAAATCTATCAAACGGCCGCGGTATGGTCGATGCGAAGAGTCTGATCGGAGCGATGAGTCTTGATATTTCAACCCCGCTGACACTTGAGATTATCGGTGATAAAAAAGATGAAGAGCGGCTTCTTTCAGAGATCAAAGACACTCTTGGGGAAGAGGTGCTTGGGACATGTTTGTAATCGCAAAAAACGGGCATTCCGCATACCGGCTGGACAAAGTGACGGCTGTCAAGCTGGAAGACAATACAAAAGATTTTAAGGAGAAGCATCCGGAAATCCCCGGAAGTCTTTACAGCATCCGCCTGTATTACAATCCGGGGAACCTGAACATCTACACGACGCTCGCTGCATATGGCGATTATGAAACAGCATTCAGCGAATATGTGTCATTCCTTGCGGCAATCGCCGCAGACAGGCCGGTATATGATTTCAGCGGGCTGATCTTCCAGACACGTAAGGAAGAACCTGATATGGAAGAAGAACTGGACTTGGAACCCGACTAATTTAAGAGAGGAGATGCCGGCCATCCGGCCGGCGCAAAAATATATGGAATTACTGGAATACTATAAAAACCTAAAACTGCTTCTTGAAAATGTATCATTGATGTTTACGCTGGAGGAGTCTCCTGTTGCGGAACCTTCCGCAGAGCTATGCGAAATGCTCACACCGACATTATCCTACCTGCTGGCATCCAAAAAAACAATCCACCCGAGAATTGACAGCCTGTACAGGAATACCGTGCAGAGGATGGATGAAGACAAGGTATTGGAAAAATTGGAAATATATGACCTGCCGGAGCTGGAAAATACACTGAGCCTGGAATGCAGGATACGGTACAAACAGATATTGGTATGCTGTCTGGCAGATCCCGTACATATCAACGAACAGCTTGTCAAACTTCTGGGAAAAGCCTATCCGGACAATGTTTTAAAAGAAGAGTCTCCGGCTGTCATGTGGACAATGATTACCGCAGGGGCTTATGACGCCAAACATGCAAGCATAACCTTCCTTGCCATGGTTCTTGAAGGCAAGAAAGTGCCGCATCTACGCGACGGAGACGCCGCTGATATATCAATGCGAAATTTCAGAAAAATCGCAATGGAAAATATGCCGATGCCATACTGGCTAACCCCGCAATCCGACGAATATCCGGAGTTGAAGAATACAGAACGGAACATCGGGAAGCTCACAACTTCAGTCTGCCGCTTTCAAGGGGAAGAAGAAAATCAGAAATCGGCCGCCATCATGCAGAAGATGGTCAAAGAAGATGAATGCAGAAAGTCGCAGAAATACTGCGCGGTTAAAGCAGCGCCGTTTGAAACGGATCTGTTTACGGCGGGGGACGGAATAATGAATTTGGGCGGATTGCCTCCCAGGGCAGTCCAGTCCATAAAGGTGATTTTAAAAGACAAAAATATTGTTTCAAGGGCTGAAAAGCTGGATTCCAGCTATAAAGCTTACGTGGCGGAATTCCTCCTGGCATGCCTAAAAAGGGGTTCTGTTTCCTTGGAAGAACTGTATGATACGGAAATTTCAAGAGAAAGTGCGGAAAAGATCGCGGATGCTTACAGG
The DNA here is from genome assembly GCA_944386965.1 of uncultured Oscillospiraceae bacterium. The sequence continues at coordinate 10,782 of CALXDE010000265.1, read as the reverse complement.
GAAACGATCGGAGGCGATTGGATTCCGGCAGATTGTTTCTTAAGCGGGGCGCTGATAACAGCTCTTATGAACCGCATAGACAATGAAATGCAGACTAACGCAATATTGTTTGAAAAAGCATTCGGAAAAACGGCCCCGGATACGGATGATATCATGCCGGAACCGATGCTTCAAAATAACGATTGCCTGGTTGAGGAACTGCAGAAAGAGATAACCGCACTTAAAACGAAAAATAGCAACCTTGCGGCCAAAATAACCGCCGTTAAAGAGGAAAAAGCGAAGGAAATCGATAAGCTGAGGAAAGAAAACACAAAGCTGAAACGAGACTATGAATCCAAAACGGAGGAAGTCGAGGATATCCTGGCTATGCTCTCGGATGATGAAGAAAACGAAACTGTCAGCATATCGGATATGCAGAAAGCAATTTCGCAGAAGAAGCTCCTATTCATCGGCGGACACGATACATGGCAGAACGCAATGAAAAAAGTATTCCCCAGGGCAAAGTTTATCCAAAAAGGCGCTTATTCAACAGTATCAAAGGAGTTATTTAACGGGCTTGATTGTGCGGTTTACCAGGTAAAAATGGGAGAACACAGTATGTACCGGAAATGTAAATCCATGATGCATAGCGAGACGCAGCTGATCATGCTTAATTCCAACAACACGGAGACTACGATACGGAAAATTTATCATGCCCTGTTCATGCAGCGAAGAAAGGCCGGGTGATTGCAATGTTTGGACAACATACGCTCCTTGCGGAGCGGGCGGCATTTAACGGGATCGATATCAGCCGGTATATGAGATACCCGCCGGAAACCATAAAAAGAATATTGCAGGCTTTGGAAAACGGATGCTCAAAAAGAAAAATTGACCAATTGGTCGAAAACAGCGAAAGCCTGATACGATACTTGGACAGCCATACTACAGACGATGATATCAGGGATTTTACAGGTGATCTACTTGGCAGCACGCTTCTACCGCAAAAGGTGCCGGATATACGCAGCCAGATCCGCAAGTGGGATTTAATCCTTCCGGAAGACTCGTATTTGGGGTGGAGCTCTGGCTCCATCCCGTTTACCAGGGACAGGATTCAGAAGTACGTAGATAAAAACGAACCGGAGCCCGGAAAAAGCATTCCCCTTTTCATGTGGGCTGATTCTTTGCTGAACGATCAGACAAATAATACTATTCTGCCCGGAAATGAGGAAGACAACAGCACGGAAAGTGAAAGTGCTGAATATTACGGGATCCGGACGGCAGAATATTTATCTTGTTATATGACTCTTTCCGGCCTGCCGCTTGAAGTAACGGTCGGTTTATGCGGGAACACGGCTGCGGCAATGGGACTTGATAATGCGGAAATCTATCAATGTATGCTCGAAGCAGCGTCAATCGCTATTGCGGTAACGGACGGCGTATGGGCCGGGAGGTCTTATTATGACTCACACAAAAGCCGGATCCGTTATAAAATTTATGAAACAGGTTTTCTAAAGAAAAAGCTGATCGTGGAAGAAATCACGGAAAAAGGGAAATTGTTCCTTCATTTATCCGAGGCAATAAAGCAGAAGGAAAATTCATTTGACACGCTGCTCCAGGCAGGGGCCGGTCATAATGAGCTTGTGTTATGGCACTCTGTCATGGAGTATGCGGAAAGTAAAAAAATAAGCCAGGGAATTGATGTAGACAGGGAAAAGCAGCAATATGCAAAAGAACTTTTCCGTTTTCTGGAAAGCAGGAGGTTATCATGCGTGAACTGATGATGCAGATCGGGATTTCAGCGGTAAATGCATTCGAAACAGGCAATCTTTTATGCGGCTTGGGTTTAATATGGTTTGTCATGGCTTTTATCACCGGCCGCAAAAGAAAAGCGATTTCCATACCGATTTATATTGCCTTGGGGATCATTATGTTCCTTGTCGGCATACTCTGCCATGTTTATGCATTCCTGGAAAGTGATATATACGGGAAAATAACAAGCATAGCAATTGTTGCCGGAGCAGCCGTTATCGGCGTCATAATTATCCTGGCAGGCACTGCAATTAAAAATAATTTCATGGGCGAAAGCAACGTCCACAAAAAAGAAAAACAGGAAGAACAAAAGGAGGGTGACGATCATGAAGATCAGGGATTTGAGTAAATGTTTGGGAGTATCCGTTGCCGCGGCCGCCATCTGCATGCTGCCGATGCATGCGTTTGCGGACGAGAAAATTAACAGCGTGAGCGTGAAATTTGAGGCGGAAGATTTTGATATGGGAATGCCTGTCGTGGATGCGGAAATCAGTTCTGATAAATATTCCGGTTTCGTGTCCAGCGCTTATGAATACTATGGAGGGGATGAAGAATACTCCGGCGACACAGATACGTATATCATAGAGCTGACGGCAGAGGACGGCTGGTATTTCAATGTTACAAAATCATCCAGCATCCATCTGTCCGGCGCAGGGGCGGAATTTGTAAAAGCGTCCAGGCAGGACAACGGACAGACCCTGATTATCACGGCCAAACTGAATGACTTGGATGAATATGTGGAGGAAGTAAGCCAGGCGGCATTTAAGGAAGACGGATTTGGCGAATGGGAAAGCGCTTTTGGGGCGCTGACTTACCGCGTAGCGCTCACGGATCCAAAGGGGAAGACAAAATATGCAACAACCGGCGGAACCTCCTATGATTTCAGGCCATTCATGTTAAAGGAAGGTACCTACAGCTTCCGTGTAAGGCCGACATCAAAAAGCGGGGATACCAAAGGATGGACAGACGGCGGGGCGCTCACTGTAACGCCGGAAATGGCCGCTTCCAACCTGGCAGAATTTGAAGTGAAAAAAGATGTCACCTTCCCTAATGGGGAAAAGACGCCGGGGAACCAGGTTATTACATATCTGAATGTGGGATGGCAGAAAACGGATGACGGGCATTACTGGTACAGAAACCAGGATGGATCGTACCCGCAGAATAATTGGCTGAATGACGGAAATGCCTGGTATTTCTTCGACGGGAACGGGCATATGGTAGCTTCCAATTACGTGGAGTGGGGGGATAACAGCTACTACATGGATGAAAACGGGAAAATGGCCGTCAATGTCAAAACGCCGGACGGAAGGAAAGCGAATGCCGAAGGCATTCTCGAATAGGCTCAGAAAGCTGCCGTTTTTTGCGGCGGCTTTTGCAATTTCATGGAAAACACTTATCCGGGAGAAATCCGACGGGAATATTTTGTGTGCGGACTGTAAAATCAATGCAGGAAAACACAGAAGGGGAGAAAAGCTTTATGGAGATTAAAGGCCGGTGTAAGAAAATTGAAAACAGGGACAAACAGAACGGATTTGCCACATTTCTGTTTGAGTGTTTTGATGACAATAAAACCATACGTGCCATCGGTCCGATGGCAGAGCCAAAAGAAATGCAGATGTATGTTCTTGATGGGGATATGGATGCCAACGGATTTTTCCGGTTCGGGTATTCCCGCCCGTTCTCCGACTGCAAGGCGGAATCCATAGAGATTATTTCAAAGGCGGGTATCGGAATCAATGAAAAAACCGCGAAAGCCATCGTTGACCGCTTCGGCGATGACGTATATGCATATGGCAGCATCTTAGGGTTTAAAGAAAAGCTGATGGAGTTTCCCGGTATCGGGGAGAAAAAAGCACAGGCCGCTGTGGAGCTGGTACGGCGCGAAATAAGGGAAAACAATGCATTCCGGACGCTTTCCATGGCAGGGATCCCATACACGGCGATATTGGCATACCTGAAAGAATACGGAGCTCGTGCGGAGGAGGAAATCATAAGAAACCCATACGGTCCCATGAAATTCGATGCGGGGTTCTCCGTGTGTGATAGCCTTGCAAGGAAGTCCGGTGTCGATACCTGGGATATGAACCGGGTTATGGCGACCATTACGGAAACCCTGCATGTAATGGAAAGCCGCGGGCATACCAGGCTGCCGCTTAAAAACTTCCTGCAGCTTGCGGCTAAAATTTCCGGGATAAAAAACGTGGATGACAGCAAAATCCCGGAAAAAATTATCGAATGGACAGTATTTAATCATCACGGGCTGAAAATTTACACTGAAGAGTCCCAGACGTACCTTTCCACATACAGATATTTCCAGGCGGAGGAAACCATCGCTTCCAATTTAAAGAAGCTTATGGCTTCGTCAAAGAAAATCACAGACAATGTAACCCCGTTTATCGAACACGCTGAAAAAACGCAGCACACCTCTTACACGGATGAACAGAAGCAGGTATTCGGGCTGCTGGAAAACGGCGGGATAAAGATTCTGTCAGGCGGCCCGGGGACCGGAAAAACAACAACCATAGCAGGGCTCGTGGAAGCATTTTATCAGATCAGCCCGAAGGGCCGCGTGCTTTTATGCGCCCCGACCGGACGGGCGGCGGCGAGGATGTCGGAGATCAGCAGGACAGAATCAAAAACCATGCACAAGGCCATGAACCTGAAATGGTACGACGGAATGGCGGATGCGACCCCTTTGGATTACGACCTGATAATTGTCGATGAAATGAGCATGGCGGACACACTTTTGTTTTCCATTTTCACAAGCATGATAAAACCGGGAACGGCATTGCTTCTTTCCGGTGACTATAACCAGCTTCCGAGTGTAGCACCAGGGCAGATATTCCGGGATCTGATTGAAAGCGGGATATTTGACGTCTGCAGGCTGACGAAGATCATCCGCCAGGGAGAAGGAAGCCTGATAAAGGAGAATGCCTACCGGATTCTTAATGCAGAGCCTGTTATACAGGGAAAAGATTTTATAATCCGGACGGCCGCCAATGACAATGAACTGTTGTCTATGCTAGATAAATATACTCCTGTCGGTCAAATGCCGCAGATCTTGTGCCCGATTAAGAAAACCGGCGCGGGGACGTATGCGGTGAACAGGATGATCCAGGGCAAATTCGGATTTAAAGATTACGGGATATGGCTGGACGGGACGTGCTTCCATGTATGGGATCGGGTTATCATGAATAATAACAATTATGAAGCGGGCTACATGAACGGCGACGTAGGAATGTTAGAAAAGATACAGGACGGGTATGCAACGATTTCTTTTGAAACAAAAAAACTGATCCTGGACATATCCCAGCTGGATGGCATGGACCTTTCCTATGCACTAACTGTCCACAAATCACAAGGAAGCGAGTGCGATGAGATACTGCTTTTGCTTCCAAGCGGATCCGTATCCATGGCCAGCAGAGAACTTGCTTATACAGCAATTACAAGAGCAAAAAAGAAAGTTGTTATTCTGGAAGTAAAAGGGATGCTGGATAATTTCCTGAATGCAGAAGGAAATATGAGAAGGAATTGCGGGCTTTTGTATCAGCTTAAAGAGACAAATGTCAACCAACTCGGAGATTGAATCTCCGAGCATGAGGAAGCGGGTCTTCGGGGCCGGGGACTCATGTAAAGAGGTTCAATGTGGTTGAGTAGCCGGCAGTCTTATAGTTATCCCGGAGTATCGGGACTGTCGTTACGGATGTGAATGTGCTCTCATGTGCTTCACCAGCAGGAGGCGGCGATGTTGCAGTTAAACAGGCAAGCCGAGGTAAAGCCAGTGCTGCATGGCTTAAAGCATCCATAACCTGGCGAGGTGACGCGGGCGTTTTCGGGGACGCCTGCATTACAAGCCCCTAACGGGGATTTTGAAAGGAACAGTTACTATGGTATTTACACTTGATAAGAGGAAACGCCCTCTCGGACACTGTACGCCAAAAAGGGCCAGGCAGCTCATTGAAAGCGGTAGGGCCTGCGTGTACAGATATTATCCTTTTACCATTATCGTAAAGGATAGGGATGTCCGGGCTATGGATATCCGGCACAATTACAGGATCAAGATCGATCCCGGTTCCATCCATACCGGCATTGCCGTGACGGAGGATGACCGAGTGATCGCATACTTTGAACTGCAGCACAGGGCCGGGAACATTGTGAAAAGCCTTAAGAAGCGGAATGCCGTACGCAGGAATCGCCGGAGCAGGGAAACGGTTTACCGGCGGTGTAAATTTAAAAAGCCTGGAGACTATGAAACCCTGCGTGAGGAAGGATGGCTCCCGCCGTCCCAGAAAAGCATTGCGAACAACATCATCTTTTTCGTCAAGCGGCTGGAAAGGCTGCTTGGCCCATGCGAGATAGACATGGAACTGGTGCGGTTTGACACGCAGCTTCTGGAAAACCCGGATATTGAAGGCATGGAATACCAGCGGGGGACATTGTTCGGGTATGAAATGAAGGCCTACCTGCTGGAAAAATACCAGCATACCTGCCAGTATTGCAATAACAAAACAGGGGATCACAGGCTGGAATGGGAACATATGTTCCCGGCCGGCCGGGGCGGCTCGGATCGCGTGAAGAACGCGACATTGGTCTGCCATACCTGTAACCAATTAAAGGGTAACAGGACGCCGGAAGAATGGCTTGCGGAACTAAAAGCTATTAAACGTCCCAAGGAGCTTGATAAAACCAGAATCGAATGCCTGGAAATAGTGACCAAAGGCCAGAAGATAGGGCAGGGCCTGCGCTATGCGGCATGGTCCAATACCCTGCGGTGGCATCTGTTTGAAGAATTATCCAAACTTTCCGCAAGTGGAAAGGTAACGGTAGGCACCGGCGGAAGGACATCTTATAACCGCAATAAGCTCCACATCCCGAAAGTGCATCATCTGGACGCGCTGTGCTGCACGAAAAACGTGCCGGAGAAAGGATACCGCGATGTATATCAGCCGTATCTTATTGTAAAGGCGATGAGGCACGGGAACAGGCTTTTGGGACAGGTAAACAAATGCGGCATCATTACCGTAAAATACAGGAACCACCATAAGCGTGTCGGCAACGTGCAGACAGGCGATATCGTGCGCGTGGATACTCCAAATGGGAAATATCAGGGCATACATACCGGCAGGGTTATGGTCCGCAGCAGCGGCAGCCATGATATCCGGACATTGGATAATAAATTGGTAACTGCAACAAAAATGTCTGTTATAAAGGTGATCCAACACGCAGATGGATACCAATATGCATTTGGCGAGGCAATTCCTCTCGGCAATTGAATTACCGAGGATCCTTGCCCTTTATCCTGAAGTCGGCAGCTGCCTGATATCCGAAAAAGTAGAAAAACGCTTATCCGTGAATATTTCTGGTGGAATTTTAAGCTATTTTCTGCAACACTTAAGCCATATATTTTGTTTTGAGATTTGGAGGGATCGTAATTGGAAGGGATTATTAATATTGCGGGCGTTATGCCGCGCATCGGCACGACTACATTTGCGCTTCAGCTGATTGGGTTTTTAAAAGCAAACAATTACAACGCTGCTTATGTGGAGCGGAATCCGAACAGGTACATTAAAAATGCGATCGGCATGTACGCAAGCGGGAAAGAAGATAGTGCTGTGGGAAAATACAGCTGTGAGGGGATCGATCTGTTTCCGGAAGCCGGAATGGAATACCTGACTGCCGGCGGATCTCCCTATGATTATATTGTCTGTGATTTCGGGAATGTGCAACAGCCGGATTTTAGCAGATCATCCAACATATTTAAGGAGAAAGGCGTGCCTATTATTGTGGCAGGTCTTAAGGCAAATGAGCTTCCTTATACGGAAGAGATCCTGAAGGATAAAAGCTACAGGCAAGCGGCTTATGTATTCAATTTTGCCAGGAAAGAGGATGAAGCGGAAGTGCTGGGATTGATGAAAGAACTATCGCCGGCAACTGCCTTCCTTCCATATACACCGGACCCGTTTATCTATGCAGGAAATGCCGAGAAGGCCTTTTATACGGTAATGAACCATGTGATGCGAAGGCTGCAGGAGGGGAATGCGAATGGCAAGGTTTAAACCGATCCTGATGGAAAAGATCAGCCGGCTGGAGCAGGCTGAACAGGAACAACGGGAGTTAAAACAGGAATACGGAATTGCGGCCGACGATGTAGTGGTCCGTAAAAAAAACATTAAAGATTATGCGATTTCAATTTTAAAAGGGATTGGATATTTTATTTATATTATCCTTGTATTCCTGGGAATCGTTACGCTAATCAACCCTATTTCAAGAGATATTTTTTTAGGAATGCTGGGAATTGTATAAGCAGAATGGTTACTAGGATGTTTTCATGGTATTTCATGTCTTGCAGTATTAATGGAGAACAATATGGAACAAAAATTCAAAAATATGAGCATGGTGGAAATCTTTTCCATGGAGCCGGAAGAACTCCGAAAGGCAGTGGTCAAGCAGTTTCCAATCCATATACCGGACTCGATCGAAACAGTAGAGGATATGGCGGTTGCAGGAAAACTGCTTGGGCGTTATACTTCCTGGTATTCTTACTTTACAGGAATGGCTCTTGCTGCGAAACTGCGGAAGAGAACTTTAAAACAGGAGAAGGCTGATAAGAAAGTTATTGAGGAGGCCTTGTCTAGGGAGGAGATTTTTACAAACTATGCGGACATTGCAAAGTCGGCATATAATGCAATCTCCAGGATGTTCGCGATTAAACAGGAGATTAATAACGAGCTGAGGATGACAGATGGGAAATAGGAAATATGCAAGAGGAGGACACAATACTATGGCCCCAAAAATAGTTAAGTTTAAAAACCTTTACTCAACGGATTACGAAGACCATTGTGCTGAAAGGATAGCCTTCTGGTTCGGCGTAAGGGGATTTTTCATAATCGCTGTGATCATGATCCTGCTTGAGTTTTTCAGATGGCCGCTCATATCCGCAAGGGAAGATCTTTCTTTTGCCGGAATGCTGATAGCACAAGGATTAGGGATTGCACTGTATTCGTTCATTGCGGCGTTGATAGGATCGGAATTGCTCGCAATTATCCTTAAAAATTTGGGGAGGGGATATATATGTGAGCATGATCGAAATTGTTTAAGCAGAAATGTATTTGGAATAAGGTTTGTCTGGCCGCGTAAGACAGAAAACCAGATAGCAGAACTTAAATACAGCGAAGAACATTACATTGATAGTTTAAGTCCTAAAGAACTTCATAACAAAAGATGCAATGCTATCACATTTATGTTTCTTCTACTGTTGACTTGTTTTATTACAACGAGGCTTATATTTTTTGGAACAGAGAAACACGATGTTCCATCATTTTCATATCCGATTTTTGCAGTGGCTTTTGCAGCTTCCATTATTTTAATATTGATCACCCTCATCAGAGCTGCAAGAAAGAAAATTGGTCGTCAGGAAACACTCATGTGGCTGTCTGTAGCAGCACCATTCACTGCAATGTCAGTTGATACGTTTTTTGGCACTAATGCCATTTCGAACCAGGTGGCGCTTGAGCGAATCGGTTATATTTTATCTCAAACATGGCAGTCAATACTATTATTTATTGTCTTTGCTATAGCATTTTGTTTGAAAAAATGAGAAATTTAGCAGGAGATGGTTAACTTGAATGCAGGCACAAAGGTATTATCAGACGGAAGCGTATCCATCGTTATTCCGCTTCCTCCATATACAAAGAAAAACTCACAGGATATTTTTTACAAATACACCAATAAAGCAGACGGCAGTGTCAAAAAAGTGCCGTTTGTATCGCCATCCAAGCAGTTTAAGCAATATGAAAAAGACTGCGGCATATTCCTGCGCCCGCTTGGTATTGACTACCCAGTAAATGTAAAGGCAGAATTTTACACTGCGGCATTACGGGTCACAGATCTCACAAACCTAAATGAAGCCCTGCATGATATTCTGCAGGCTTATGGAGTGATAACAGGGGATGACTGCAGGATCATTGTTGGGACGGACGGAAGCAGGGTATATTACGATAAAGAGAATCCACGTACAGAAGTGTTAATCACAAGGACAGAACCGACATTTCCAGCGCGGAAGGTTAAAAAGGCCGGGAAGAAAAAGAAAGGAGAGGAGGCGTGATGCCGGCACGCCGAATGGCCATGGACGATGAAAAATATTTATATGACCAAGTGCTTTTAGGAAGAAAAAAGACCTGTGGGAAGGAACTTTTTGAGACAACGGTAAACGGGCGGAAAGAGTATAACCCAATCGATGAGGAACGTGCAATCAAGATTGTTAAATATGCAATGGAATACTATCTCGGCTGGAGTCCGATGCAGGTATGGGAAAACCTTGATGATGAAGTTATCAAGAAAATGAAGCTTAGTGGGCTGGTAAACCAGAGGATTAAGTTCCCTGTTGAATTGGTTGATCAGAAGGAAAATATCAAATACCTTGTCTGCAGAATGTACCCGGAGAAATTTCATTACAATTCGGACCAGGCTGTTGAAGCTTACTATGACCGTGTCCTTTCCGGGGAAATTACCAGATTTAAAAAGGGCTTTTTCACCAAAGATGATGAAAGCGGCAAGGATCGCGCAGCGATCTGCCTCAGGAGGGCACTGGAACTTGACGGCAGATTTCCAAGCACGGAGGCAATGTATGATTTTTTCTGTACCTCAGAAGGTAGAGCGTTTATCAGTGCGCATAAGCTGGCGAGCGCGTGTAGGGATCTATTCGAGTTCCCTATATGTTTCCTGCATTATTCTGTTTATCCAATCCTTCCAAAGGCGCAGAAGAACCATTTTCAGTGTCTATACTACAAAAAATTCTTCGAAGAGATAAATTCAAAGCAGAAACGCAAATACAGAAAGCTGGGGAAATTTATTGCATAATGAGGTGATTGTTTCTTTCCTTTTATATCCTAAACAATTCCCTCATATCCTAAACAGAGGGAAAAAGTTTTCCTTTTATATCGAAAATACCTGTGTCAGAAATGCCGTAAAATAAGGATTTCCTGATGACTTTTA
>CALXDE010000264.1 GCA_944386965.1 uncultured Oscillospiraceae bacterium | reverse complement strand
TGATGTGGCTTAAAATTTTCGCAGATAAGCCGTTTTCATCAATTTACATGTGGAACAGATATTTTCATTAGGGTGGAGCGGCGTTTTCATCTGCACGTTTAAAAACAGCAGCTTTCCCACTTGGCCTTTTTGTAATCCCACTGGGATAGGGCTTTGTGAATTGCCATAAGCCACTTATAGCTGTTTTCCGCTTTGGAAACCACTCCTGATGGCGTAGTGAAACGGAGACTTCAGATGTGGTAATTCATTGCAAACGGTCTTGGAAGTCCATACTTATTTTCGCCAGCACTCCCTCTGGAAGCAAGAATAACCAATTCATATATACCGACTGCAATTATGCCGATGAATGAAACAAAAATTGAAATCAGTCCAAAGATTGTCAGTTCCGCTGCTCCAGCAATTCCCGTAAAAATGCTGCTGAACAATGAAAATACCATAACGCCGACAAATACTACCTCCAACAGATACAAAACTACAATCTGGACTCCACTGCGGCCGGTATCGTGAAATCTTCTTACGGCAGCGGAAAGCAATGGCAGGAAAAAGACCAAGCTGAAGATTGTGGTAATCCAATCTGCATCAGTAACCGCTGCAACAATGGAAACAATGACGGAAAGAATCAGGTACCCGAGATAAGCCCACCAATACCCCGCACGGGAAAGTCTCCCTTTAAAATTAATGAAATTGCGAAACAAATCTTTTGTTGCATAAATAATATTATACATATAGCATCCCTCCTATTTTGCTGTTTTAATTATGGGTATGACAAAGCCAAAATTGAAAATCATACACAAAAAAAAAGACACCGCCTATGCGATGCCTTCAAGGTGCTGGATTAATGTTCTTGCTCTTCTTCCATTTTTCGAAGCTCTTCTCGGAAATTTGGCATTTCCAATCCCATGGATCTAATAAAATCTTTTTCTGTCTCTGTTTCGGCCTCTGCAACAAATGCGATAAAACGATCCGGATTTCCTTTGCGTTCAGCGGTGTCATGCGATGCCTCCAACGTCTGGATATAATCCAAGCGCATTGGCGGCGTGATAAGGCATGGGAGATATCCGTTCTGGATTAAAACAGTGTTCATCAGGAGCCTTGCGGTACGGCCATTTCCATCCTTAAAAGGATGAATCTCTACAAATCTGCGATGCAATTCTGCCGCATAGACGACTGGTTTAAGCCTATGTTCATTTTCCCTCATCCAGACTTCCAACTCGTCCATTTTGTGAGGAAGCTCTTTTGGGGGAGGGAGAATTAAATCAGAACCGGTAATTCTGACCGGTATTTTCCGATACACCCCGGCATTTTTATCGTCGATTTTCTGATAAAACAGACGGTGCAATTCTTTAATATCATCGAGCGTAATCCCATCGGATTTTAATAGGGTAAACATATAATCGTATGCTTCCGCATGCCCGCAAGCCTCAAGAGTATCCTTTAACGGTTTTCCTCCAACGGTAATACCGTCTTCCAGAAGAACTTTTGTCTCACCGATTGTTAATGTATTACCTTCCAGCGCATTCGAGGACCAGGTAGTTGAAATTCGGTAAAAATCTTGTACTTCCTTCAGCATTTCTCCCTTGAATGGACGATATTTGGCTATTTCACGGTAACACATATCAGCTTTAGCTAATTGAATTTCGAGTTCGGTCATTAACATTCCACTCCTTTCTCATATTCCTATCTCTTTTGTATTTTAAGTATGGAGTCTTCTTTTTGCAAACATCGGAAAATTTGAAAGCCCCGCCGGGTTGCGCGTAACTGCTCTTAACAGCCATAGGCGCGGCGAGGTCTGTCATTGTTTAATATACTATATATGCCAATGTTTTGCAAGTTCTCTGGCTGCTTCGTTATTATGCTGTTTCTGCAGCAAAAAGCCCTCCCGGTTAAGGGAAGGCTTAAAATCATACTTTCTGCCGGTTCCTGTAATGCACGCAGGACTTGCAGGTATCTTTTGTCCGCTTCTTATACGGGCATTTCAGCTCTTTGTTGTAGATGCAGCGATTCTTCACTTTCCTGGTTATAAGGAACGCAATCAGCGCCGCAATGGCAATAAGCGGAATGCTGGAGATAACCGGATGCTCCCGGAAGGCCTCTACGACCGCTTCATATGCTGCAGTAATGTAGCCGATCAGCGTATCAAGGAATCCAGAATCAACCGTTACTTCTGCCGTCTGTACCGCGCTTTCATACGTAGCATCTACCGCCATCGTATACATAACTCTCTGGTCATCAGGGATTGCTTCCTCATACATGCAGCTCCACACCTTACCAACAATGGACGGAAGGGTTACCGTTCCGCCATAGGTGACATTGATATCCCTTACATATTTGCTGCCGGTTGCAGTCGCCTTTCTTTTTACAACGCCATCTTCCTCATAAGAATCCCCAAGAGTAATGGATGTAATTTTATATGATTCTGGATCCAGGTGAAGAATTTCCAAAAAGTCATCTGCATAATCCATCAGATCAGCGTCCTTAGGGACTTCCTTCCCATTTAAAACAAATACATCCGCATCATAACCGCTGATCGTAATCGGGAACTCAAAATCCTCACTCCAATGCTCCGCAACAACCTGTTCTTTCACATATGGGAGTGTTGTCGTAATCTCCTGCTTGGTGTCCACATCCGTAAAGGTAATTTCTTTTTCCTGCGGCAGGACAATACCGGCTTCCACGCCTTTGTATTCTACAACAGTCTCTTTGTATTCGGACCGTTCCTGGGCTGTTTGCTCGATCAGCTCTTTGGAAATAAGCTGATAAGTGACGCCATCCTGAGTTACTGTTTCATCAGGCAGATATTCTGCTTCATCTCCAGTAAAAACTTCTGTTTCATAGAACATCTGCTTCGGGACAATTTCTTCCTGTTTAATGTAGACAGGCTGACCTGTTTCCTTTAGCTCATATTCTGTCCCGTCAATCGTAACAGAATCGTCCAGGTACTGCTTCGGGTCGCTTTCCCTGTCATACGTCGTGTACAGGATGCGTTCTGTAAAAGAGCCGACACCCTCTTCCACGCCGTCACCTTTAACTGCGGCGGCGGATTCAGCAGGTCTGGATTTTTGTACCGGTTCATCTATAACCACATCTACGTTCGAACTTGGATCATTTTCATGCGAATCATCCACGGTATCTTCTGTTTCTATGGAAGTAATGATATCCGGCTCTTCAACCGTTTCTTCCAGAATAACCTCTGCAGACGGGACATCCGCCCCCGCGGCATAAGCCGCAGGGGTAAATGCTCCAAGCACCAGGGAACAGGTAAGGGCAAATAAAACTGCCTTATTCTTCCTCATGCTTTTTCTTTCCTCCCTTCTTTGTGACTGCCAAACCGGCTGCACCGGCAACAGCGATGCCTATCATAACTGCAAACGGGAATAAATCTCCGGTCTTAAGCGGATTTGCAAACGGATGCCAGTTGCCATCGCGGTCAAACCAACCATTTCCGTATCCGTCAGCACCATTGTCGTACTGTGCGGTAATCTCTCCCCTCTTTCCGGGGTTTGGCAGAGGCGGTACTCCAACCTTTGTGTTATAGAAGGTGGTTTCGCCCTCCACACCGGCTTCCGTTACAGTAAAGGTGATATATCCATCAGATTTTTCATAACCATCCGGCACGGATGTTTCGCGGACTGCATAAGCTCCGTATTCATCCGGCGAGAAGATAACCTGACCGTAAGAGTCGGTTGTACCTGTATATACCACTTCGCCGTTTTCATTGGTGATCTCGAAACGTACGCCGGAAATTACCTCACCAGTTTCCGCATCTTTTTTGGTGATATTTACATCAGGCGGGTTATCATAGTTCGGCACATTTTCAGTCAAATGGCTGGTCCGTGTGATTTCGATGGTATGAACCTCATCACTAATCTCATATCCGTCGGGTGCCTTCGTTTCCTTATATGTAAATGTACCCGTAGTGTTGAAGGTGACATAAGCATATCCGTTGGAATTGGTCGTTGCAGTGGTTACCACATTGCCATTGCTGTCATAGAAAGTGAATTCTGCTCCTGGCAGCGCCTGCATGGTTACGCCGTCGTATTTCTTAATGGATACGGACGGTGGTGTGCTTCCGCTGTGCCCGCCATCAGGCCCGTCATCGTCATCATCTCCGCCACCGCCGCTGGAAGGCTTGCGGTTTTCCATAACGACTTCAATGATGGTATCCGGCTTCTCAAGCGGGATGGTAAATTCCACATCCCCGGATTTTAAGTATCCTTCAGGTGCTTCGATTTCATGGAAGAGGTAAGTCTCGCCTGCATTCAGCTTGCCGGTTACCGTCATCTCTCCGTCAAGGACAAATTCGGGGATTACCGTCTCATTGTCAGATTTGCGGATCACGGAGAATTTACCGCCGCTTAACCGCTCTTCCGTATTCATTTTGACTTTGACAAGCTTGATTTCAACAGGCTCATCCACCATGGTTACCTCGGTTACTTCATCTGTTTCGGACACTGTAAATGTTACGGGATCCGCCTTATAGTATCCATCCGGCTGGTTGGCTTCAATCAGCTGATAGGCCTTTCCGGCATCAAGAATTCCAGTTAATACCTTCGGTGTTCCATCTGTTGTCCATTCAGCCATCAGGTCGCCGTTCACCGCATCCCGGACTTCAAGGTTCGCTCCGATCACGGCATTTCCTGCTTCGTCCGTTTTGAGGATTTTTACAACTGTCTGCGGGTCATACATGTTCACGCGGATCAGGGATCCGTCATGGCTTACGGTAAACTTCACATCCTCAGCCTTCTTATGTCCTGCAGGAGGCGTAAGCTCCCGAAGGATATAGGTTTCATCTGCATTCAGCTGTTTTGTGATATTGACGCCTTCCTTTGTGGAAGTGAAGATCATCTCATCTCCCTTGGTGAACGCTACATTCCCTTCTTTATCCGGCTCGGAATCATAAAGCGCCTTCGCAGGTTCTCCGTTTTCCTTAAAGATTTGAAGGACAGCCCCCTCCACAGGAGTTGCGTTTTCTTCATTTCCGTCAGGTCCCACGGAATATTTTGTGATCAGGACTTCCGTAGGCTTATCCTGCATTTCCACTTTTTGGATCGTGCCATCAAGGTTGACTGTAAATACAATGTCCTCACTGTATCCATAGCCGTCCGGGGCCTTTTCCTCATGATAGTGGTATGTTTTGCCCGGCTCCAGAGAACCCTTAAAAATCTTAGGTGTATCGCCAGATACCCATTCGCAGCGGTTGCCGTCCTTATCGATAACTACGTTACCGTCTTCATCAGTCAGGATACAGGTCGCTCCGGGCACTTCTTCGGTTGTTGTCCAGTCCGTCTTAGTAAACCAAACCTCGGTCGGCTGATCTTCCATGGTAACACGGACAGGTGCTTTCTGGTTTAAATAAGGTACATAGAAGGTTACATCCTCGCTGTCATAATGCCCCGTAGGCGCTTCAAGCTCATGCAGAATATATTCCGTTCCGGATTTTAGCTGCCCGGTGTAATTGATTCCGCTTGCAGCTGCCTCGAAGATCAGAAGCTCTCCCGCAAGGATGTTTCCGTCATGTTCTGTGGAAGGAATCAGAGTATCCTTAATGGCTTTTACCGGTGTTCCGTCTTTTTCAAGGATCTGGAACTGGCCGCCTGTCAGGATTTCCCCGTCCGTATTGGTTTTTACCAGCAGAACTTCCGTAGGCGCATCTTTCATCTTGATCACATTATCAATGACCTCAATTTCAAATCGCACGCCTTCTGCATGGATTTCTCCGTTTTCATCCACAGCATTTCCATTCTCATCAATGGTTATAGTGTGATCTCCGTTCGTATAGGTACCGTCCTCATGGACGATAATGGTGGTTGGGAACCCGTCTCCGTCATAAAGGATCGGTTCACCGTCTTCGTTGATATAGTGAACTTCCGTAATCTTTCCGTCTTCATCAAGCGTAAACTCGATAGTCTCGGAATAGCCGTAGCCTTCCGGCGCCAGCTCCTCGCGGTACTGGTAGGTCGTATCAACCTTTAACTCTCCCTCAAAGGATTTTGGCGTGCCGTCGGATATCCACTCACCAACTGTTTCCGTCGTGCCATCCGGCTTTATCTCAATCAGTTCACAGGAAGCGCCTGGGATCTCAACCCCTGCGAAGTCTTCCTTCGTAAACTGGTAATCCGGGATGCGCTCGTTTGTCACGATTGCTTCCACCTTTTCTCCATAATGGCCAACGGTAAACTTCACATCTTCTTTCGCCTGCGTATAACCATCAGGCGGTGTTACTTCATGCAGATAATAGGTTTCATCAGCCTTAAGGACTCCGGTCCACTGTTTCCAGTCATATCCGATGCCAAAGCCGTCTTCACCTTCATCTGAAATTTCAAGGACTACATTTCCTTCCTCATCCAGCACCTGGAATGTGCCGCCCGCAAGGATATGGGACGGGTCATCCACTCCGGTCTTTAAAAGCCAGATGATCGGGTAGGTTTCTTCTCCAGGTCCCGGTGGGAAGTCCGGAGGAGTCTCGTCATCGGTCTGAACCGGCGTATAGCCGTCGTCTTCCTGGTCTTTAATGCCAGGATACTCTTCATCTCCGCCTTCTGTGCCGTCTGATTTTTCCGCAGTTACATTAAATACTTTCGCAATATTCAGGTAACCGTTTCCGTCATCGCTTGGCATGAAAGAGAGGCGTTCCGGTGCATCCTCGCTTACAGTCGCTTGGAAGGTAATGATAACTTCTTCGCCGGGCATTATGCGGATGCGGGCCGTCTGGTGTCCGATTCCCATTCCGCTTCCAGAGATATCTTCGCCTCCGCTGATGCCCGTAATCACAGGCTCACTGAAATACTGGCGGATGCTGAAATCAAATTCATCGGTTACATATGCCTTGAGCGGCATGTTGCCCGTGTTGCGCACGCGGACTTCATATGTTACCGTATCGCCGCGGTGGAACCCGTAGTGGCCGGTTCCCTCCTTTTCAGGTGCTAATGTAGGCCTTGACTTGGACATAACATATCTTGGGATTTCACATTCGGAATCCTGTACCGGTGTGTTTGCATCGTCTTCCTTATCTTCAAGATTTGGATGATCGGTGATCTCCACTTCGGTTATTTCGTCGCCCTTGCCGTCTCCGTCATGATCCTCTCCGCTGTACTCGTAGTATTTACCGATTACATCATAGGTTCTGGCTGTGTTTAAATAGCCCTCGCCGTTGTCCGGCGCAGTACCTGCCAGATTTTCAGGCGTTTCCTCTAATACAGTTGCTTCATAAGTAACAACTGCATATCCACCACGCTCAATCGTGATGTTTGCCACGGAACCGTTAATACCATGAAGCTGACCCATCTGTGTATTGAGAGCTTCCGTCTCATTGGAGTAGAAACGAACCGACTTAACCATCGGCTGGCTGAAATATTCCGGATTTTCAAAGGAATCCGTCACATTCATAGTCAGTTTTGTGGAACCGGTGTTGCGGATAGTTACATCATAGGTCACAATGTCGCCAGGGTAGAATCCGAACTTGCCGGTATTTCCCTTTGCCGGTGCATCAGGAATACGCTCCTTTTCCATTTCATAATCAGGATTGGTATCATCAGGCTCTTCAGGTTTTTCAGGCGGGGGAACTTCCTCATCCGTCTGTACCGGTGTATTGGCCTCGTCTTCCTGGTCTTCGATTCCCGGATATTCATCGCTTCCGCCCTCGGTGCCGTCCGATTTCTCGGCCGTGACATCATAGGTTTTAGCAATATTCAGGTAGCCATTTCCATCATCTGCAGACATGAAGGCCAGATATTCCGGCGCATCCATGCTCACAGTCGCCTGATAGGTAATGATAACCTCTTCACCCGGCATCATACGGATGCGGGCCGTCTGATATCCGACTCCCATTCCGCTTTCGGAAATATCCGCTCCTCCGCTTATACCTGCAATAACAGGTTCACTGAAATACTGGCGGATGCTTTCTTCAAATTCATCCGTTACATACATCTTTAATGGCATGTTGCCTGTATTGCGCACACGCACTTCATATGTTACCGTATCGCCGCGGAAGAATCCGTAACGATCCGTGCCGTCCTTTTGAGGTGCTGGTGTTGGCCTGGACTTGGACATCGTGTATCTCGGCTTTTCGCATTTTGGCTCCTGAACAGGAGTATTTGCATCATCTTCCTTATCTTCAAGGTTCGGATGGTCTGTGATCTCCACTTCGGTCACCTCATCGCCTTTGCCGTCTCCGTCATGGTCTTCTCCGCTGTATTCGTAATACTTGCCGACCACATCGTAGGTTACGGCTGTATTCAGGTAGCCTTCTCCGTTATCCGGGGCGGTACTTGCAAGATTCTCCGGTGCAGTATCAAGTACAGTTGCCTCATAAGTGACAACGGCATATCCGCCGCGCTCAATCGTGATATTCGCTACAGAGCCGTTAATGCTGTGGGTCTGGCCCATCTGGCTGTTCATACGGTTCGTATCATTGACATAATAGCGGATGGCCCGGATTACCGGCTGGCTGAAATATTCCGGATTTTCAAAAGAATCCGTCACATTCATGGTAAGCCTTGTTGAACCGGTATTTTTAATGGTTACATCGTAGGTTACAACGTCGCCATGGTAGAAGCCGAATTTATCGGTTCCTTCCTTTTCAGGCGCATCAGTAACACGTTCCTTTTCCATCTCATAATCCGGATTCGTGCCGTCAGGCTCTTCTTCATCCGGAGGCAGTTCATCCGGCGGCACTTCCACGACGATCTTGCGGTTATACATTTCTACAACCTGCTCGTCCCTGGTATCCTGTACCGTGAATTCTACATCATAGCTGTAATAATAGCCGTCAATGGTCTGGGATTCGCGCAGCGTATAAGTTTCGCCCGGAGTTAATTTACCCTCAAGCCGGAATATACCGCTGTCATCCGTGGTCCATTCAGCAATTTTATCAGCCGGATCATAGGATGCATACGGGTCTTTCTTTGGCCCCTTGTAAAGCTGCAAAGTGGCTCCTGCCAGACTTTCGCCGGTGTGGAGGTCTTTCTTCTTAATCAAGACATCCGTCGGGGCATCCTTCATCTGGATCACATTATCGATGATCTCGATTTGCTCTTTTACGCCTTCCGCATGGATGTTGCCGGAATCATCAACTGCATTGCCGCTTCCATCAATATGGATTATAACATCTCCGTCCGTATAGCTGCCATCTTCATGCTTGATGATTGTTGTCACATACCCGTCCTTATCATACAGGAGTGTTTCGCCGTCGGCATTGATATAATGCGCGTCGATGACCCTTCCATCATTATCCAGCGTGAACATAATGTCCTCACTGTAGAGATATCCATCGGGGGCCTGTGCCTCGTGGTAAATATAAGTCTTTCCGCCGGTCAGGGTACCTTCGATCTCATGTGGTTCCGTTCCGGATACCCAGGAATCGATGGTGGTTACCGTGCCGTCCTCATTGACTGCCTTTAACTCCACCTGCGCTCCGGGGATTTCCGTCCCAGCAAAATCTTCCTTGGTAAACCATACCCTGGTCGGCTTATCTTGCATAATGACCTTATCGATGGTGCCATCTTCGGATACGGTAAATACAACATCCTCACTGTATCCATATCCATCAGGAGCTTTTTCCTCGTGGTAACGATAGGTTTTTCCTGCTTCCAGGACACCCTTAAAGATCTTAGGTTCGTCACCGGATATCCACTCAACAGGGTTTCCCAGTTCATCATAAATTACATTGCCGTCCTCGTCCATCAGTACACAATGGGCTCCAGGGACTTCCTCGCTGTCCGTCCAGTCCGTCTTGGAGAACCAGACTTCCGTCGGTTTATTTAAGATTCCAATATCCTTAATCTCACACTTCTCACCGAAGCTGAATCCGTACTTGGTAAGGATCATTGGGTCGCCTCCGTCTGTGAAGTTCAAGTTTTCGGAGTATGTATATCCTGTATTCTTCTTAAAGATCGTCCGCTCCGCACTTGCATTTCTGGTGTTGGTAAACAATACATTGGACACTTCTGTTTCAGAAGTCTTTCCAGTAGGTTCCGTGTTTTCCACTGTAAAATCATAATCACTCGGAACAACCTGCACAACACTATAGTTCGTGTTATATGGCAGATCCTGGATTACGATAAAGTCATTTCCGTTGAGTGTAATCTCAAATTCACTCTGGGAACCATACGCCCTTAAAATTCCATTCGTATATCTGGTCCGATAGTCATATCCTCCGTCCAGAGGCGCACCGTTCGCCTTTGTCAGAGTCACTCTGAACGTAAAGGCTGCGTTCACGTTTTCCGGATGAGTGCCTGCAACCGCGCTGGAGATTACCAGCTTGGAAGAATTTACAAACGCTCCGTCTCCGTGATTTACTGCAATCGGGTTTACATAGCTGTAAGCCTTGTTATCGATGCTGACCTGCTGATTGATGTATCCAGCAGCATCTTCCTTTACTGTCGCAACAATCGTAAGCTCGCCGGACGCATGTTCGGTTACATAATGATAGTTTCCATCCACTTCCTGCTGCATATCATCCAGGCGGATATAATCTAATCCATCAGCCGGAATTAGAACAATTTCCTTTCCTTCTCCTTCATATGAAATCAGGTAACGGATCTGGTCTCCAGCCTGTACAGCTTCATGATTCAATCCCTCTTTATGAAGCAGGGTGCCTGTTACGGTCAGTCCGTCAGTATCCGCCACAAGCGGGTTCAGTACGGTATAAGATCCGGTCCGGTCAGGCTTAAAGGAAACCACGCTGTTTCCGGAATCATCTGTGATATCCACGGTCAGGTCATTGATTTCCCTTGACAGGTTAACACGCATAAGTCCTTCATACAATTTTGCAATGAACGTGGTTGTACTGAGTGTATCTTCTGTTCCGTCACTGTAACGGACATGTTCGGTCATCCGATAATGCCGGCCATCAGTGATATCAGAAGCAGAAAGATTCACATAACCTCCGGTTAATGTACCCATATTGGTAATGTCGCCGGATTCAATGTCTTCAATGGTAACATAGGTACCCATGATGGTTCTGGTTGAAAAGGTGACGCTTTCCACTGCTCCTGTGGAGTCTGACTCAAAAGTAATGGAGGCGTTTTCTTCCGGATCATACCAGATCTTCTCAATGGATGTACCATCTGCCGCAACCTTGAAGAATACATCATCCGCAAGGGTATATCCCGCAGGTACCTCCTCCTCTACGATGACATACACGCTGCCGGCCACAAGCCCGGTCACGGTATGAGTCATTTCATTTTCCGCAAGGGTCCATGTCCAGTCATCCCCGGACTGTTTTCCCGTGCTCTGCCACTTATTCCCGTCATACTCCGCTTCATATACGGAAAGCTTTGTTCCGGGAACCGCATCCCCGGTAGAAAAATCGGATTTTGAAATGGTAATGGCAGATTCGTCATCATCCACATACAGCACGCCGTCAACGATTGCTCCGTCATTCGGGTTTTGCATGATAGCAATATCCTCATGGTTATCGGAAGCTATAGTAAATTCATGGATCTCGCTGTTGATCTGGTAGCCTGCCGGT
This sequence comes from uncultured Oscillospiraceae bacterium, assembly GCA_944386965.1. The sequence goes on along the minus strand of CALXDE010000264.1, from coordinate 23,560 downwards.
GCGCTGACTTCCTGAATGGTGAATGTGTACGGCTCAAATGCGCCGTCCTCACCAAAACGCCCGGTTTCGGTAATCAGAAGTTTTCCATAACCGTCACTTCCGGTGCTGAGCGTACCGACCTCTGTTCCGCCAAGGGTTTTGTTTTTCACAAGGAATACCGCGCCTGGCAGCGGGCTTCCCGCATCATTCCTCTTAAATACATTTACCTCCAGCGGCATTGGAATGTTCACCACCTGGATTTCTGTCAGGTTTCCGGAAGTCGTGTGGTCCGTAACCTGAATTTCCTTAACGGACGTGGTTTTATAGTAATCCGGCGTAGAACTCTCCACCAAGTAATACCATCCATTGGAGATATCTTCGATTACATGGGGCTTATAATCCCCAATCTGGTCTTCGCGGATAAGCTCTTTCTTAAAATCGCTCTCCGTGTAAACGCCGTCGGAGCCGGAGATCCACTTATCCGCCTGTGATACGCCTGTGGGTACATTCCCGTCTGAAAATGCTTCCTCATAATCCGGGATCTGGGCCGTGCTGTAATACAGGGTAAGTTCCGCTCCGTACATGACAGCGGCATGGGCCGGATCATCGGAAGTTACAACAGAATCATTTTCCATGCCAGCGAAATAAACACCGTCGATTTCGGCTGTTTTTGCGATTTCAAGCTGTCTGCGCTTATTCTCAATGGTAAACCGCTGAACATCATCGGTTTCATTCACGACAACTGTCTGGTCCGGTGCAGCGATAAATCCGTCCGGCGCGGTAATTTCCTTTAAGGTGTAACTTCCGGCAGGAAGATAATCAAACCGATGATATCCATCCAGAGTATCATAAGATACCAGGTTGGCATACTCGCCTTCGTAATCGTTCCGGTAATTGAACTTAAAGTCAACCTTATATTCCTGTCGCCCGTTGGAGCCGATATCGTTTGCCCCATATACGCAGATGTGAAGTTTGGTGCCGTTGCTCACATTCCAGATTTGATCGGAAAGATTCCTTGAAGCGGATTCATCTTTTTCCGCAGTCATGGTTTCCGTGTATGTAAATGTATTTTCTTCCTGGTTCCTGGTAGCATAAGCCTGTTTAAACGCCTCGGAAGCATCCGCCTGCGGAGTATCGTTCTCACAAACATATCTGGAGCCATCAGAAATAATCCAGGTTTCCATATCATCCGTAGAAGAGGAAGAAAGCACCGCTTCTCTAGTGACAGTCCAGGAAATGCTTGTAAAATCCGTGTTGCCGGAATTTACCCTGGAAGTGAACTGTTCCACAAAGCTGTCTTCGGTATCATCATTTCCGGCAAAGAAGTCTACAACGGATTCAAAAAATCCTTTTTCCTGTGCCAGTACGACCTCATTTGTGTAATCGGATAAATCATCGGTCTTCCAGGATGCCACAGTATTCCCATCCTGATCTGCAAGCGCCAGTTCTGCACGGTACGCATTCGGAAGATTTTGATTGCCGTTTCCATCGTTATAGTATTTCTCGATTTCCACTTTTGTGTGGTCATCGTTCATTTCAAAGATATGGACGCCTTTTTCCGGTGTTATGGTGATCATCTGATCTTCCATTGTTACAAATCCGGCAGGCGTGACCACCTCGGAAACAATATATTCCCCGGCAGGAATTCCCTCCAGGAAAAGCGGCTCGTCCGTGGTGAATTCCAGGTAATAGAACCCGTCTTCAGTCTTCTTCGTAATATCACTGTTGGCTGTTACCTGCACCCAGTCGCTGAATGGCTGCTTTGTCGCGTCATCCGCCGCTTTTAAGGAAAGTACGGCACCGGGAACATGGGTATAGGAATAGCTTCCTTTGGGCTCATACACAGTTATATGTGTCCCATCGGGATTCGCCTGAAGCACGCCGTCGATATAAAGATCATGCTCGAAAGAATCCGCAGCATCCCTCTTGATAAACTCGGCCTTAATGGTCTCGTCCACCATTTCCGCATACTGGATTTCCGTATTTTCATTCATGGTTATGCCGACCGGAAGGGCTTTGGAATATCCGGCAGGAGCCTTTGTCTCCTCCATGATATAAGTGCCGATATTCACGCGCTTTAACATATCCGCCTGTCCGCCGGCCGTTGTTGTATCGGAATACGCATCGTTTCCGGTGGAACCGGTATTGCTGATCGTATTCTGCCCGGCTGCCGTATTCCCGACAGTATCAACAAGCTGCGTGTCAAACGGGTCGTTCGGCGTATTCTCGCCGGTCGTCCATACGTTTTCCATAATATAGGCATCGCCAAGCCTGCGGTACAGAATATTGTCCGTGGAATGGATATCTCCGCTTCCGCTGCGGAACTCGCCGCCGTTGGCGTTGAACTTTACGGTGATAGTCCTGGTTTCTCCGGTTGCTTCACGGTCGGAATACCACTGCTCCCGTTCTGCCTCATCCATGGTATTATTCTGATTCCTCCACCATGCATTGAGCGTACATCCGTCCGTCAGGTCATTGGGTTCCATTAACCAGCCGCCGAATACATATCCATCCCTTACCGGGGTGGGAACAACGCCGGCGCCGTTTACGATGTAATTCCCGTCCGTATCAATAGTAACCTTGATACTCTGCTCAGTGGAATATTGGTAATGAGTAGACTGATCAAACGGATCATCCTCATCGCCGTTATATAATTTATCATGGTTATTTACAGAGTAGGAATTTTCATTTTCTGTATCAAGACGGTCATGGTAAATAAAACCGGTATATTCATCACCGTCATAATCCCATGTATCTTCACCTTTTACATATGTTTCATCTGACTGTCTGTAATAAACCGGATGGCCATACTGATCTAAGACAGGGTTCATGCTTTTTACAAAATCCCCATCCTTCAGGGTGCCGGTCGTATATTCATTCTCCGTATCTGCATTGATCGTTGCGATCCTGGTTGTTACAATCTTCTGGAAAGTTACGGAACCGTTTGCGTTTCCGGACGCAGCGCCGGACCCGTCATGGAATACATTGACCGGCCAGACAAAAATCTTGGTATTCTGCGTGGAATCCGTATCATTTACATCATGAATGTTGTCATGTCCCTCAGGCGGAGTGATCTCCTCTTCGATATACGCAATACCGGTTTGCGGATCAACCATACTGTCACGGTTTCCATCCTCGTCCAGGTGGTACATAATGGTATCCTTCCCCACCCGAATCCTCTTTTCCGGCATATCATATTCAATCTGTGAAAAATCACCGCCTACAAACTCATAAATGGGTTTGTTAGTTCCGGCTTCGAACGCATAAATGGAAAAGTCCAGCTCATCCCTCTGAGTGATGTCAACGACGTTCCCTTCTTTGTCAAAACCGTAAAGCCTGCCTTCCATGCGGTCATTCCCGAAAATATCGTTGATCATATCCTCATTTTCGGAACCGCGGCTGACGTAGGTGTCATTGGATGTGATCTGCAGGTTGTCCAGGCTGTAGAACAAGATCGGGGTATCTTCCCTCTGGATGGTTTTTGCAATCCATGTGCCTTCCCCGGTATCATTGATCTCGTCCTGGTAGTTGTAATTGCGGTTGATGACATTGCCGTTGGCATCCACTTCAAGGAGCGTCTCGTCATCCTTCTGAAGGACATACATAACCTGTGTGCCCGCATATCCTTTGTTTACATACACACTGGTCACGTTATTGGAGCCTTCATCGCGGATTACGGTTACGCCGGTGAAACGGTCGTCCTCACGGTAATCATCCCCGTCGGTAGTTACCTCCGGGTTGCGGAAAATTTCCACCGCATCATAAAGCGTCATGGTGGCGCCAGCCACATAACGGTTTACATCATCCGCTGTTTCCAGCTTTCTGGTGATGTACCCATAGCCGGCAAAAACACCGTACTCATTGTAAATAATCTGGACTTCTTCATCCAGCGCCTGTGCCTGGCGGTTGATCAGGTACTCCAGTGTGCCCTTCATCCATCCGTATCCCAGATAGATGCCGCTATTGGAATATGCCAGCTCGATGTTATCCTCGCCGTACTGCCCGATCAGTTCCGATTCGGAACCGTCAACGCGGCCGGAAAGCTGATAGGTAATGGTATCGGCCTGTTCCGCATCCGTATTGTCCGGTGCAATGCCTTCATGGCCGCCCTGTGCGGTTTTTACCTTGGACACCTGAAGCCTTAAGGGAGTATCATTAATATAAGTCCCTTCAGAGTACGCGGTATCCTGCGGCTTGTTCCCGTTCGGTGTTGTCCCGTCGGGGTTCACCGGCGCAGTCGGCCCGACGGCATAAGCTGTCAGCCCGGACATGGCGTTTCCCAAAAGCATGAGCGCGGACATGAGTCCACAGACGATTCTTTTGGAAGTTCGTTTAAAGCGCATCTGCTTATCCTCCTTATCTCATTTTTGCTGTTTTAATTATGGGTAAAATATGAACAAAATTGGTTTTTCTTTTAAATTTTTATAATATTGCCGCCTAACACTCGTGACTTCAGTCATGAGATACAGGCGGCAGCAGGTTTAAAATGCTGTAAGCTGAGATTTCCTGCTTCTCATTGTATTGCCATAGGCTAGGTGCAACCACATCCCAGTGTCCGGAGCTTGGCATCACCCCGGAGTGGTAGGAACCGAAGTCCTGCTGCATCACGCCTCTGCTCAACAACCCACTTCATCTGCCGCGGACTCTTGCAAGCCCGTGACTTCAGTCATGGGTTATTGACTTCCTGCATATCCTGTGGCGCCTTTGGAGGATTCCTTCCTCCGCATATAGACAACGCTGCAATACAATATGGCATTGCAATCGGGACGGAAATGCTGACAAGCGATACAGCAATATAAGTAACCGCCATCATAACAACTGGAGTCCGTTTATTCTTAATCCCTTTATAAATACAGGATCCTGCAAACCCGTAAAAGCATGCGGTTCCCAAAATTCCGGTCGTGATCAGAAATTGCAGTGCTTCATTATGCGGGGAATCGAATATCTGACCACAGACATTAAGCATCTCTTCGTAATTGTTCTGCCTGGTAAGCAGCCCAAATGTTTCAAGCCCTGTTCCGAAAAACTTTTGTATAAAAGGAAGCTGGCTGAAATTTTCAATGGTAATCCGCCATGCAAACCCGCGGTATGTCCCCCAGCTGTCATTAAACGTCACAAACTTTTGCAGCGGTCCAAGACTGATTGTCTCAACAGTTCCGCCTTTACCAAAATCCGTACATAGCAAAACCAATAATACAAAAGCACAAATGCCCATATTGATAAAAGTCACGATATGTCCGAACCTAACGCTGCGAAAGCGCCTTCGCCATCCCTCTTCTATGTAATAATCCCAATCTGGAGATGCTGTCAGTTCATAGAATTTGTCTGATGCCAGTTTATAGAATTTGTCTATAGGCATAAACAGAACGGCAAAAGGAATTACGATCATGAAGAATATTAAGTTATGCTCCGATAAGGCCAGCAAAATCCCCTTATCAAAACCTGCCATCGGCGATGATGAAACGACGGTTAAAACAGAAGCGAATCCGAAGGCAAAAAATGTAAAAAGCCAAAGCATGGTGTAATTTTTAAAGGTTTTTAGGTCCCGGACGGCTACAAAATACAGCACGGCAAAAACCGTAATGACCCCGATCACCGCATTATCGGACTGTCCGGTGATAAGCGCCGTAAGGAAAATGATCATTTCGCATATATGGAGCGCGAGTATTTTCGCTTTATTGCTGTATATTGCCGTCCCGCAGCAGGCCGCGAAATATACGGACATCACCTGGGTATATGTATTGATGTTTCCAAAGGAGGAGGTAAACATTGCCCTTTGCTCTTCCTTTACTTTGGACATCCATCCGAATATGTCGGCACCGGCGTAATCGGAAATCCCCCAGATGGCCAGAAGGCAGCCGGACAGCAAAAACACTTCCAAATGCCACCGTTTCGGGATATAATGCCTGGAAATAATGAAATAGGATGCCGCATACCAGAGCCATAAAAACAAGCCTTGCAGCCGCCCGTTTGTCCCCAAAAACGCTTCCCTTGGCCATTCCGACAGGCAAACGGCGATTGTCGCTGTTATGAGAAACAGGATGAGAAGCCGGTCCGTTCGGGTAAAAGAATGCCAAACAGCATCCGGTATCTTTTTTAATTCCGGAAATGCCTTTTTATACTCGTCATGCTTTTCGCGGACATGCATGATAAGACTTATAAAAAATATTACAAGCATCGAAAATACCGCCGCAGCGGTCCATTTCCAGAAGAATGAAAACCGGTCTTCCAGGATATTGAAATATTTGTTGGTACTATATATGGGAAATATAAAAATTAACCCCAGTACATACACGGCCGCAATCCCGGATGCCCATTCGCGGTATTTCCGGATTGCCATGGAATCAAGCATGAAAACACCTCCATGATATTGAGATTTGTATACCATTTTAATCTCAGCCACAGTTTTCACGAAGCGGGAAAACTCACGGATAAGCGTTTTTAAACATTTTAAAAGGCCTGCGGTATGCAGGCCTGAAACATGGACAAAAATTATCCGAGTACGATATTGCGGAACTCCGCTTCCGATACGATCGGAACGCCAAGCTCCTGTGCTTTTTTATTTTTGGACGAGGAGCTGAATACATCATTGTTCACCAGATAAGCCGTCTTTTTGGACACGGACCCGGCAACCTTCCCGCCGTTTGCTTCCACAAACGCAATAAATGCATCGCGGTTTTCAAAGGTTTCCAGCGTACCGGTAATCACTACGGTTTTTCCGGCTAGGACGTTGGAATCCAGCTTTTCTTCCTTAAATGAAAGAAGATCTACCAGTTCCGCAAAGTCGTCCATTCTGTCCTGATTCTGTTTCCATTCATAAACGGACTTATTAATAACCTCTCCGACATTTTCCGCACGGCTTAAGTCTTCTCCCGTTTCCAGCTTGTCAATAAAGCCGTAAATGGATCCGCCGCAGTACCGGATAATGCGCTTTGCCGCATCGGTTCCCACATTCGGGATACTGAGTGCATAAAGGAATCTCCATGGTTCGGTTTCCTTCGAATTTTCAATTGCCTGCAGCAGGTTGTCCGCGGATTTCTGTCCGAATCCATCCATTGCTGCGATTTCTTCCTCGTGTTCCTTCAGGCGGTAAATATCCGATAACTTTTTAAGCCAGCCTTTATCAATGAATTTTTTTAAAGTTTCATCAGAAAGACCTACGATATTCATGGCATCGCGGCTGACGAAACGGGAAAACCTTCCGATGTGCTTGGCTGGGCAGTCTGGATTCGGGCAGATAAGCGTCTTTACTTCTCTCCCATCCTTCTTGCTGGTCGAGATGATCGTATTCTTCCCGCAGGCCGGGCAGTTGGCCGGAGGTTTGATTGTTTTTGTTCTTGAAAGGTTTTCAGCAATCTGAGGGATGATCATATTGGCCTTGTAGACCGTAATCTTATCCCCAACGCCGAGCGCCAAGGATTCCACGATGGATATATTGTGAACGGAAGCCCTTGAAATTGTTGTGCCCTCCAGCTCGACCGGTTCATATACGGCTACCGGATTTAAAAGCCCTGTTGCAGACGGTGACCATTCCACATCAATAAGGGTTGTTTCAACGGTTTCATCCTGCCACTTAAAAGCAATAGACCCATGCGGAAACTTTCCCGTGGTTCCGAGGCTATCGGCAAAAGCCCTGTCACGATAGGCAAGCACCAGGCCGTCTGATGGGAATGGAACATCACCGGACTCGATTTGGTCTTCGTATTCCAGGATAGCCTCTTTTATGTTTCCCGCATTGACGATTTTATACGGCACGGTCCGGATTCCCAGCCCGTTTAAAACAGCAAACTGTTTATCCATCAGGAACGAGTAATCCCCGTCTTCTTTTTCGACCACTTCAAATGCAAAGAAGTCTACCCTACGGTCTCCGATCCCGTTTAACAGGCGAACCGTGGCAGCAGCCAGGTTCCTTGGGTTCTTGTACGGCTCCATTCCTTCCGGCAGTGCATTGTTAATTCGGTTGAATTCATCGTAGTACATTACAGCTTCGCCGCGGATCACCAATTTCCCATTATAAGGGATTTCCTTTGGAAGCCCGTGAAAACAGATAGCGTTATGCGTAATCACTTCCCCGGTAATGCCGTTTCCTCTTGTAGCTGCCAGGGATAATTTTCCATGCTGGTAAGTCGCTACGATCGTAAGTCCATCCAGCTTCCAGGAAAGAATGCCTTCTTTATCGGAAAGCCATTTTGCCAGTTCATCGGGATCCTTCGTCTTATTTAGGGATAAAGCTGGCTTTTCATGCTGTACTTTTTCCAGCGGGCCTGTGGGGGCCGTACCGACTTTCTGCGTCGGGCTTCCCGGAAGGCGTATCCCGTGCTTTTTCTCCAACGCCGCCAGTTCATCATACAGTTCATCGAATTCACGATCTGACATGATAAAGTCAGCGCCGCTGTAATATGCGGCAGATGCCTTATTAAGCAGATCGATTAATTCTCTCATTCTTTCTACCATGTCGTTCCTCCATATTTCCTTTTTTATATGTTTCAAGGTAATTATGGAAGCGGATAACTTGCAGATGGCACAAGGCAAAGAAAAAGCCGTCACACCGCAAAAGCGGCATGACGGCCAAAACTGCCTGAAACCGAACTTCGGCAGGTACCGGACATACGCCGGAAGTTTTCGAACGCCGTTGGAAATACCCAATTTTCAAAGAACTGCTTGTTAAGCCCCCTGTTACATTCAACATTGACATATAACGGATAACAGAAGAATAACCGCTGACTTAAACTCTAAACATTGACCTTTCCCATCTTAATCAAGACCTACATGTATGTAGATATGGCGTTCCGGATATGATATCAGCTGCCGGATTAAATATTGATTTCCAACTCGGCTGTGCTGTTCACGAGGTCGAGCGCGTTCTGAAGCCTTGCGAGCTCATCCACAACCGCTTCATAATCACGCCTCGCGTCTTCCACCGTATAGTTCGGGTAGCTGTATTCGATTAGCGCGGACTGGCGTCCGTATGCCGCCGCCCCGATACGTTCCCCTTTCTGGAGGCGCTGTTTCATATTGCTGAGCTTTGATTCGCGCTCTTTTAGCTGCGGCATGTAAACCAGTGCTTCATCGATTGTCATATCGAAACCTGGGATTACGGTCTGCGTATTAAAAAGATTCAGCGCATGTTTTACAATACGGATCTTTTTATCGATGCTGGTAATGCCGGCCTGGGTCGCCGTATAGTCATACTCTGGACGAACCGCCTCTTTATCCTCCGTGGTAGCTGCCGTGAATACGGAAGTTTTGCGCTCGCCGATAAGCAGGGCATTCTTTTCTTCAGTGAGTTTTCTCAAAAGCTTTGCAGCTTGTGCAGATGTATATTTCATATGGGTCCTCCTCGATCAAATATTGTATGCTGGCATTATACCAGAAACAAAATCCTATTTCCAATTAAAATTCTCACGGATAAGCGTTTTTGAGGAATTTGAAAATTATTTTGCCTTTTCCACACAAAACATTTTCTTCCCTTCAGTGCCGCACTGGATTAAACGGAAGTTTAAGAGATTCCCGCCTTCCGTCCAGAACTCAACCGCATCCAGGATCCGCATAACGGTTGTGCGGTTCATCAGCTGTTTTTTCTCAAATGCAAAAGCAGCAAATTCCCGGTTGACAAAATTGGTAATTTCCGTAATAGTAAGCGGATGGTCCTTCGTTGCATGGTTTTCAAGGACATTAAGTATCAGTAATGGAAACATGGTGTTATGCATAGTGATTTCTCCTTTATACAAAACAAAAGGCCTCTGCCGGCCTTCCCATATTTCACAAAACTGTTTTGTCACTTAGCCCGACAGCAACCCTACTTTTCAGTTACGCCAAAAAGCCCGCTGCCGTAATATGAGCTTCGATAACTCATGCTTACGCCACCGGACGATCCGTAATAACTGGATGAGAATATAAAATGTCCTGCTGTCATGATCGTTATTCTCCTTGTTCGACGCAAATTAAGTCGTCAGTTTTTTTGCCGAGATAATCTGTGTAATCTCCTTTTACAATCTTTCCTTCGTCCAAAAGTTCCCGTATAGCCTGTCTTACATCTTTTGCAGAAGCAGCACCGCAGTCACACCAAAGATGGATCAAAGCTCTTCTGGAATAACTGCCACGTTCTTTAACGTCATTATACACTTTTTGCTTAAGCTTTTCAAAAGAGGTGTCTTTTAATTCAGCGCAATTCGTCATGTGGATTTCTCCCTTATCGTGCTTTATTTTCTTTAAGTATAGCGTAACATTTAAGAAAGCAAAAGCCTAATTTTTCACGGATAAGCGATTTTGCTGAATTTAAACGCAGACGGAAGGATTCGAACCTTCGGGCCGGAAAATCCCGACCAACTCCTTAGCAGGGAGCCGCATTCAACCGCTCTGCCACGCCTGCAAATATAAGTACCAAATTTAAAAAATCAACAACATTTCATACAAATTGTCATCGTTTTGCTAATTCGGATAATGTAAAACTTGAACCACACTTATTACAAATAAAACGATAAACATAATGTTTGACTTTACGCCCATTAACATAATGGCAAACTGAGCGGCCATTAAAAACGGATCCATCAACAACCTCAAAATGTTTTTCTTTTTTCATTATTCCGCCACATTTAGGACAGGATTTTTTTCTAAACAAAAAATATATTAACTCCCTGGTAGAAAAATCATATCTAAACGATTCTGTTTTCATATTTCATCACCTTTTTTTATAAGCCTGTGACTTCAGCCATGGGTTATTAACAACGCTGCAGGCAGGGTTCGAACCTGCAAGCCGCACTCAGACGGCCGACGGCTTTCCAAGCCGCTTCCTGACCACTTCGGATCTGCAACAAAACGAAGACGGCAGGATTCGAACCTGCGGGCCTTTTAAGACCTTTCGCTTTCGGGGCGAACGCTTTTAGCCGCTCAGCCACGTCTTCACATATTAATGGGCGGAGAAGGACTCGAACCTTCGGTGTTTCTAATGTGGCTGATTTACAGTCAGCTGTGATCGCCGCTACACGACCCGCCCTTAGCGGAGAGAGTGGGATTTGAACCCACGTTCCGGTTCCCCGAAAACCTGTTTTCAAGACAGGCGTCATAAACCACTCGACCATCTCTCCCTCTGTCTGCCTGTATCATAGCAGACAGCATAATGCAAATTTGCATTATTTTAAATTCTCGCAAAATTTTTTCGATTTTTCCGATTATTACACAACCCCTTCCTGCCTATAATACTCCGCATAAATCTCATATATATCAACCGCAAACATCCCGGAGTCCATGCACATGCTGGCCCTTGTCGGATCGCGGTAAATCCATTTGCTGTTTTCTTTATCCCAAATCTTAAGCCATACGTGCATTTCGCCATCCTGGCCGTTGGTCATATTCCCATATACAACTTCCGACTCAATACCGAAGCGCGTAAGCACATCCTTCAGCAATTTTGTGTAATGGTAACATACGCCTTTTCCGTCCTGTATCGCCTGGTTCATCGTGGCATTAAGGTAGCTCTTATCATAATCCATTGTCTGGGCTACAAGGTTCATCGCATAAGTGCTTGCAGCATCGGTCGTGCTTCCAGGTGTCAGTTTTGCCACGATGCCGTCCACAAAATTGTTGTAAGCCTCATCCGGTTGCCATAACCTGGAAGTCAGTTCCGATTTATCCATTTCAAACATCTGTTTTCCGTCATAGGTTTTTGGGGCAAACCGCCATAAATCCCCCTGATGGTCCATTTTTTCCAACTGAAACCAGCACAGGAAATTTTCCATATCATCCCTAGATTCGAATGTGATAAGATTTCCCGGCCCGGCCACCGATTCCGTCTCATACTGAGGAAGGTATTTGTCCCGGATATAGCTTAAAGTATTAACCTGCTTCCCCGTTTCATCATACATACACCCGTCGCTCGCAACCCCATTTACGAAAAATGTCTGGCTGTCCTCTGAAAAGAAGATATCGCCGGTTTCCCTGCTGATCGCATAATTTCCTTTTACGGCATACTGCTCATCCAGCTGCCCGCTCATATTTTCTTCAAACGTGGGCGCTCCGGGCCCGTCCTGTGCATAACAGGGCATAACCATCACAGCGGCGGTTAATAAGGCTGCTGCAATGTTTTTAAGATTTTTTCTGTGCATAATAAACGACCTCCATAATCTGATTTCTTATCAATTATGGAGGCCGGTTTGTTTAATTTCGCATCTTATTGCAGCCAGCGGATTAATCATCATCCTCGTTCATCAAAACATCCGCCGCTACCGATGCTGCTGCCTCTGTAGTATTTCCTGCATCCCCGTCCGGAATCCCGGTAAGGTTGATGTTGCGGGTTACCTTGGCGTCGTATGTATCCGCCTTCAGCACCTCTGCCAGGTCGACGCCGGTCGTCTCTTTTACGGATTCGATCAGTTTTGCCATAACCGTGGGGACACTCCCGGCAACCGTGTCAATACCGCTGTCGCTTGCGCCGCCGATAATGGTAATCTTGTCAATTTGAGCCAGAGGTTCGGCGATCTTTCCGGCAATTTCAGGAAGAACTTTAATCATCATTTCAGCCATAGCCATCTGGTTATATTTCTGGTAGGCTTCTGCCTTTCTTTCCATACCTTCCGCTTCTGCTAAGGCCTTTGCGCGGATTGCCTCTGCTTCCGCTTCACCCAATTCCTTGATAGCCTGGGCTTTTTTGCTTTGTGCGGCAGCCTCCTGCTCAATACGGAAGCGTTCCGCCTCCGCCTGTTTCTGCTTTTCGATACGCTCCGCTTCCGCCTGCTTCTCTCGTTCATAAAGCTCTGCATCCGCTTTCGTCTGCTTATCGTACTTTTCTGCGTCTGCCTGCTTGCGAATGGAAGCATCCAGCGCTTTTTCCTGTACCTCAGCCTCACGCTCTTTCAGGATAACTTCCCTCTCCTGCTTTGCGATGTCCGCATCCGTGGATTTCACCTCGATAACCTTTCTCTGCTCTTGCTCCTGGATGCTGTATGCCGCATCTGCTTCCGCTTTCTTTGTATCCGACTGCATTTTCAGCTCCGCCTTACGGATTTCAAGCTCATTGTTACGCATTGCGATTTCCGTAGCAGCAGCCACGCGGGCGTCATTTGCTTTCTTATCTGCCTCCGCCTGGGCGATTGCCACATCACGGTCTGCCTCTGCCTTTGCGATGGCTGCGTCCTTCTTGATCTTGGCGGTATTATCCATACCCATATCTTCAATCAGACCGCTGCGGTCCTCGACATTTTGGATATTGAAAGATAAAATCTCGATTCCGAGACGTTCCATGTCTGGCGTAGCCTTTTCCTGTACCTGATTTCCGAATTCCGCGCGGTTATTGTTGATATCACGCAGCGTCATGGTGCCGATGATCTCCTTCATGTTACCCTTTAAAGAGTCCTGCAGATCTCCGGCAATCTCATCTTTTGTCTTATCCAGAAAGTTCTGCATGGCTTTCGCCATCAGCTCATCCGATGTACCGACTTTTACCTTCACCACTGCATCAATCTTGACGTTGATATAATCTAAGGTAGGGATATAATCGTCCGTCTTGACATCGATGGTTACCTGTTCCAGGCATAACTCGTTTTTCTGCTCCAGGAACGGGATTTTAATCCCTGCGCATCCGATGAGCACACGGGGCTTGGAACGGAAACCGGAAATGATAAATGCACGGTTGGGCGGCGCCTTTACATACCCGGAGGCGATAATCGCCAAAACCGCAATGACAATAGCTGCGATCAGGATCTTAGGAAGGATCCCAACAATTAAACTTTCCATACTATATTTCTCCTTTTCTTTAAGATGATTTAAGTATGGAAATGAATTGCAGATTATTGGTTTTTTGTCGACAGCAGACAAAAAAGACTGTAAAGCAATACGACAATACTCGTATATACCTTACAGTCTCTAGGGGGAAGTTAAATAATATCCTGGAGCAGGTCCATCAGCCTTGCTGCATCCTTTAGCTCTTCTGCTAATTCATCTACTTTTTCTGCATCTGTGGCATTATAGAAGAGGCTTAAGACGGGCTTCTGCCCCTGGCAAATGCCAATGGAAAGCTCGTGGATTTTTTTGTTTTCGACCCTGCACTCGGCAGGGAGGGAACCCAAAGTGTCAATTTCCACCTCGATCTCAAAATTACCGTACTGATATATTCTGGTCATCAGTCCGGTACTTTTGCTTGTCCTCTCCTTGATAAGTTTTAAGGATTTATTCACATTTCATTTACTCCTTTTCCAGCACCATATCGGTCTCGAACTGCAGATGATGACTGACCATCGTCTGCAAATCCTGATCCATGGTGTTTTTTTCTTTTCCGATATTGTACCCGCTCCTGACGACTTCGTCAAGGAATGTAGCGGTACAGAAACTATAAGCCATGCTGACGGCGTACTCTCTGTCATCTACGCTACCAGAATCCAGATCGCGGTCAACCCGGAAAATTTTCTCAACGTCATAATACTTCGCCAATCGGTTTAGCTTATTGACAGCATCCGTGGCCATAATATGGCGCTGCCTGCGGCCGGCATCCAGCTCCTGCATTTTGTCGCGATATGCTTCGCCGGTGTACAGGATACTTAACATTTGCCCGGTAATCGCATAGTTGATTACCGAGTTGAAGTAAGCCGGGAAAGCCTTTAAATACTTCTGGACATTCATGATGTCCATTTCCTTATCTTCCGGCTCTTCTTCGCTCCTTTTAATTGCGTTCATAAGATTGATGGCACGCTCCATAATCTCGTTTTTCATTACTTTTTCCTCCTTGTACTCAAAATTCCTTTAAGTTTCTGGAAAAAGTATGAGTATGGATATGTGCCCATTAATTAGAAAAAGCCAAAACGAGACTGTCGCCTTGGCTTTTAAAATTATTTGCTGACTGCTCTGCACGGGTGGACCCGGCAGGTTCCCAAAGCGTTTCCGGCATCACTTAGGCATTCCGGGAGCAGTACTGCACTGCCATGTCCGGGTTCTCCGTTTGTTATAGCCAGGGCTTTTATGCATTGAAGCAAGGGACTTTTACCGCAAGATATGTACCGGTGTACTGTCTTGGCGCGGAGGGATCCAGTCGAACCCCTGTGGTAGGTTTACGGGTTACGTAGTATTCAGCTATCTGTGGCTTATCGTTTCATATGCCATTCACTTCCTTTCTTGTTAAGATAAGATTATTTTAACAGGAATAAATACCTGATACAGCTTAAAATTTTCGCGGATAAGCCGTTTTCATCAATTTGCAGGCGGAACAGATATTTTTATTAGGGTAAAGCGGCGTTTCCATCTGCACGTTTAAAAAGGCAGCTTTCCAACTTAGCCTTTTTTATAAAGATATTATTCTTTTCCTTATGATATTTCTTTTTGCAAAAATTTAAAACAGCGCCCATGCAAAGCATTGCTCCTACTGCATAATATATCAGAACTCCTGATCCTCCGGTTTCCGGAAGCACCATGCTATTTTTCAGTGTGTTGGTAATCACATACCCGTCCACGTTAGCTTCGTAGAACTTCGGGATATCTGTTTCCTCTACGCTGTATTTATGACCTGCCGGCACGGAAACATCCAATTTCCAGCCGGCTGCTTCGGTAATAACGGCCGTCTGGAAAAATTTTCCGTCCTGCAGGATATTTACGATTACCGAATCCGGCCTTGCGCCGGCGGCATTGTTATTATCTTCCCATCGCTTTTCAAGCCGGATTGTTTTTGCAACAGGGGTATTTACAGCGGAAAAACTACGCCCGGTCTGGACCAGTTCCACACTATCGCCAAAGTCAACATCGGAATCCGCATCAATAATGACAAAATACTTCTCATATGTGCCATCATATCCGCTTAAGCCTTTCGTCTCCCGGATGCAGTACACCTTATCCAGCTGAAGATTTAAGAATTGCAGAAGCCCTTTTGCGTTTGTCGTCCCGCTAAGAATTGGATTGCCCGTATATTTCCATACACCGTTTGTTTCTGCACATTCATACAACCCAAATTCAACGCCTGATAGCGCTTCGCCTGATGTGCTTGTTTTATGAAGGCTTACATACGGAGTGGTTCCTGCTGTCGCACTGGATTCATATATAATTGAATTCGTGTTAATAATATCACCCGCAATAATCGCATCGCTTGAAACGAAATACGCTGTATTCCCAAGCCAGGCCTGTGAGACTCCATCCGGCATACCGCTTACATAAGCCTTATATGTAATCCAATATGTCTTACCATCCTGTACGGAAACAAGCATTTCCTGGTCACTGTTTATTGTAATGGAATATTCACTCCCCGGAACCTCATTCCGGTTTTCATCCAGCACCTTGACGGAATCTGCTACCAAGGATATGTCGCCCTGCATCACATCGGCAATGGTAATATACCCACTTTTAAATTCCTGCTTTCTTTGGTTTACCAGGATCTCATATTCGGCATATGGTGCTGTGGTCCGGTCATAGGTAAGGTTTTTTTGAATCAATCCTTCCGCAATATCCTGGTTGTTTGTAAAATCCTTGTAATACAGGTGCCAGTCAGAATACCACTTGTCTTTTACATAAACCTGCATGACATTAGAGAACTGATATTGGGTTTCATCTGTAATTTCATAGGTTAAGATAATATTGCTGAAACCGGGATCACTTGGATATTTTATGATAAATTCACGAGCTTGCTCATCGTAATACGCTTCTGCTTTCGTCTGGGATATATCGATTGGATTTCCGCCTTTTAGCAGTTGATATCCCGCAAATTTGAGGCCTTTGGGATCCGGATCCACCACCATGATATCCGTTATACCGTTTGTATTCACCAAATCAGAGTTTCCAATTGCGCCGATCCTCCATTTCACATAATTTCCTTCCGACTCATAGCTGTTTTTGCTTGCGGTGCCCCAAGATAAATACATGAATGAATCTGAGTCGCTGTATTGCATTCCATTGTAATCTACAAGGATATTATTGTTATATTTGTGGAGCCTATGGGGATTCGCCATGAATGTCGTAGCTTTTATCGTAACGGGAAAAGGGATTCCCTCTTTAAGCGTTGTGATTTGATATTCCCGCATCGGGATAATTTCCTTAATATCATAATCCACTGCAGGAATCAGCAGGTTTCCATCTCCGTCAAATGCTTCAATGGACGTCAGGTAATGGTCTTCTTCATCAGGAATCTGTTCAGTAATTACCATGTCAATCGGCCAAGAGGTGTCAACAGCTCCGATCCCGTCTATCGTCGACTCCCAGTATAACTTGTTATCGTACCCTCCTTCATATCCGGTTACTTTTTTGTCAACCCTTAAGTTCATTGAATTAAGGGATGTTTCTGCTTTGATACCATAATCAAGTCCGTGTTCAATATATTCTGGCGGAACCAACGCCGCCATATTTTGCAGGCCAGCATCATTCGTATCTGTGTGCTTTGCCGTATAGGAAACCTCGCCGTAATAGCAGCCAAACAGCTCATACTGAATAATGGTTTTCTTGCCATTTTCATCAACCGGAAGAGCTTCATATGGAATAACCGTTGTATTTACAAGTTCCTGTTTCCTTGAATCACTGTAAAAATTTATGATTACATCTGATATAATTTCCTGTAGTCCAGACATCCGATCGATGAAGTGCCATCCGTCGAGGTTGTTTGTTGACCCGAAGTTAAAATTAACTTGATAGTCTATGGTTCCGTCCGCTTCATTGTAATCCTGTAGTTTCTCAATCCACTGTTTTTTATTTCCCTGGGCGTCAATAGATTCCGTATGGTCGCTCGAAGAAGTTATCTTATCATATGGATTAAAGGAATACGCTTCCACCTTGTTATCGAACACATAAAATGAATTGTAATATCCTCCTGGTTTTCCATTGGAAGTAGGATAGTAAATGCCTTCCGGGATTTCAAGGTAATAGTAAAGACTTATGTTTGTACCGGGTGGCACAGGCTCTTCAATATAAAAGGCATACCGACCATTCCCAAGGTCTTCAAACCTTACGGAACCGATATGATCTTCTCCGGTACTGCAATTAAACCAGCACCAATACGTATCCGGGTTTATTTTTGCCTCTTCTAATGGTGAAGACCCGTTTTCTGGGGTGTTTGTTACTGTATCAACAAATGTAAGCCCATTAATATCGGTTATATTATCATCTTCTGCATAAAACGATATGATGAATTCAGCATATTGGAGCGTTGAGTAAGGGAATAACTCCTCATCTTCTGTCGGTTCTCCATGATAGCAATATTGGACATCGCTTAAGTATTTGGCGTATCTTGCTGTATTCCCTTCAACATAATCCGGCGGCATTACAGTAACACTATATTTATTGCTGCCAACAACTAATGTCTCGTCAACCGGAAAATCATCATCCGAATAAATAGAATTGAATGTAAGCGATCCCTGGAAACTGAAACTTCCGTAGATCGCTTCATTCCCAGCTTCTCCTATGAAATTATCATAAAACGTAAATTGCAGGATCGTCCCGTCAATTTGATATTCACCTATTTCCGTCCCTGCCGGATTTGTTATAGTCTTCTGTCCATATAAAAATTCCATGCAGGAAGCACTCACTACTTGAGATAAGTCAATTTTGAGAGTATCCCCTGCATAGATAGTTATTCCGGATCCAGCCAGATCATAATTAAAATCCAATAAGAA
This sequence comes from uncultured Oscillospiraceae bacterium, assembly GCA_944386965.1. The sequence continues at coordinate 5,009 of CALXDE010000264.1, read as the reverse complement.
ACCAGCGTTTGCTGTTATCTCCAAGCCGTCCTCTATAGGAATATACACTCCATCTACTGAGACAGAATATTTTACATCTTGAATAAACTCCGTAATATCAGTCGGCTCCCGGTCATTTATGGCTGTCAATGCATTTGAAACAGTTGCAGTTTCTGAAATGAGTAATGAATCTTTGCTGTCTGTCCCGGAAAATCCTGGCGTGATTTCCAAATCGGGGATTTCATCCGCAGACGATGGCGTGTTGAGTGTAGCTGTACCCGCCACCGATGATGTCGCGATCCGTTCCTGCCCGGCTAGTGTTTCTGCAATCGCACTGTTTCCTCCTGGAGACAGAAAAGAAACCGCCATGATAATACAGAGCAGCATTGCAATGTAAGAACGTATTTTCCTCATTGTTTTTTCCTTTTTCTGCCAAAGTTAACAGTTACAATAATCCCCGTCATGCTGACGGCCATTAACAGCAGATACAGCATAGGGTCAGCGTGGTCGCCCGTATCGGATAATGTGCCATGGATCATATCCTGAAGCTGGCCGATCAGGCCGCCGCCGGCCTGGGAATTGTTTAAACCATCCATATTTGATAAATTTTCTCCATTACCGCTGCTGCCGGAATCGTCCCCGCCGACAGGTAATGCAGAGGTTTCTGGTTCGCTTTCTTCTTCCTTTACAACTCCAGGGCCATTTTCTGCATCCGCATCGGGATCATACGCCCCGCCGCCGGACCATCCGCCGTTTGACGAGCTTCCGCCTGAGCTGCTGTGGCCGCCGTTGTTTTCACCGGGTTCATCAAATTTGGGATATACTTCAAAAAAACTTAGCAGTTTCCCATTCTCATCCGCTTGGGGCATGCTGAATGTAATAGGCAGCATTTCATAATCATCGTTTTCCAGGTTAAGGTAATAAAACCCGTTCGGAAGATCCCTTAAAATCCACCTGTTTCCTTCTGATTCGATGGAATAATCCGGGGCAATGTTATTATCTTCAATATAATCCGATATCCATTCGACACCAGATTTATTTTCTGGATCGGTATCGGCAATATCACTGACTTCATATACATCAAGATATAGCCCATTTTCCGGTGCGGTTACCGTCACAGTCCCCGGAGTATCCGCGTAAGCCCGGAATCCAAAGATTGCCGAAAACAGAAACAGCATAAAACAGCTGTATATTTTTTTTACCATCAGTTGCTCCTCTCTCCGCGTATTAGCAGCCTGTGTGAATTGATGCCGTAAGGTGTACAAGTCACAAGCGTAACGTAGTCCTTCCCTTCAACCGGCTGCAGGGAATCAACCTCATGCGGCTCTACCACGGTAATTGAATCGACTGTATATGTAAATTCCTTATCAAGGATAGATAATGTAAACGTATCTCCCTCTTTTATCTGATCAAGGTCGGTAAACAGCTTGGCGCTTGGCAGTCCCCGGTGTCCGCTGATCACTGCATGACTTCCGACATCTCCTGTTGGAAGAGAGCTTCCGATTACATGTCCGGCGCCCACTTTTAAGACATCTTCGCTTGTCCCATGATAAATAGGAAGTTCCACGTTTATCTTAGGTATGTTTATAATTCCCATAACACCGTTACCGGAGACGTTTAAAAGGCCTGCATATTCTCCGTCTTCCGCTTTCAGTGCCTCAATCTCGTCCAAATCCGTTACCGTATGGAGGCGGTTATTATAATCCCTAGCCTTCTCCCACTCTAAGCTGTAATCCGTAATCTGACCGATTTCATTAAGATAACTGCTCATAACCTCTGCCTGCAGTCTTTTATTCCATAGATCACTGACTGTCGGGTATAAAAAGATTCCTGCTCCAATCAAGAATAAAATAGCGAGCAAAAATGTCCGGATATGTTTTTTAACCATGTGTTTCCTCCAAAAAGCCAAACGGGATGCGGCTGTCCGGAAGAAAGCCGCACCCCGCGTAATGCTTCTTAATTAATTCTTCTTTCTTTTTACAACTACGCAGACACCGGCCGCAATCATGATCACGGCGCCGGCTGCATAGAACACATACGTACCCATGCCGCCGGTTTCGGGAAGCCTTACGCCGTCATGGTTTACTACGGTAAGCCCCATAACTCCTGTTGCCGCATCCGCTGATACGGAAATCTGGCTTTCGCCCATGGTTCCGGTTGCTTTTAGGTCAGTAAGCTGCTCCGTACCGGATGTGATTTCGTCGGGTACATCGGGAACAACGTCGAGCTTAATTGCTTCTGTGGGAAGCGCATATCCGGAAGGAGGAACAGTCTCCTTCAGGTAATATGTCCCTTCGGAAAGGCCGATAATTGAGAAAATTCCCGTATCATCTGTTTTAATCGTACTGCTGCCGGAAGGATCTACAGTGTATTCATTTGACGCTGGATCTTTGGTAAGCTTGATTTCGTTTTCACAGGAAGCATCCCTAAAGAGCTTAAACTCTGCATTCGAAAGCTTTGCACCCTCTTCATTTTCTTTGGTTACATCCAGCTGGAGAGAATACACCTTTACCTGGTCGTGGGCTGTCTCGTGAGTAGAATCGCTGTTGGGGTCGTTGTCATACTCAAGGAATGCGATATTGTCATTTCCAGAACTTCCGATAACAGCGCTGTCTTCCACTTCACAGGAATAGGTTACAGTAACAGTTTCTCCGTCTTTTCCCTGGAGCGCTGCTTTATTGATGTTGATTTCAAAACTGCAGCTATCATCAAGGCTGGATGTGGAGAATGTATAATCATCTACCGAATCTAATGTCTCTTCTCCAATTTTTACTGTTACAGTCTCCGGCACGGAAAGATTTGCAGACAGTTCATCATGGATTACAAATGTATCAATAATGTAGGAATCTTCCCCTCCATTTTCCGGAATGGATGCCTGGATTTCAAACTCAACCAAACTGCCAATCTCGGCGGCAACGGCATCTACGCGGCTTCCGCCATCTACAATCTTTTTGGTAAGAGTGGGGGCATCATCTTTTTTTGTTGTTACCTCAACATCGCCCTGGACAACGGACGTAATGACATTATCGGACATGGCGGCAGAATTACTGGATACATCTTTAATCAGATAATACCCGTAATCCATAGCCTGTGTGTCATCACCGGATACGGTGAATTCCGGTTCCAAAGATGCTTCCTCAATTGCGGTGTACGCATTCTTTGCAAAGGCAGCAATCTCCGATGCATTCATATCAGCAATCGCTGCGATAATGTCCGCATCGTCAGTTTGGCTGGTCAGGGTTTGCAGGATTGTTCTGTACTTACTGTTGATCGTGTAAGTGAGAGCGTCCCCTTCATCATAGGTCCCATCTGTCGATGAAGTTGCTGCGTTAAGCAGGCGGTAGATCTCATAAGAATCCGTTTCAAGACCGTCGCTGAAGCTGATGGAACCCGTCTGGGCGGCAAAAGCGGTCATAGGGCTGAGTATACAGGAACAGCCCATAAATGCCGCACATGCCATGGAAAGTAATTTTCTTTTAATCATGGAAATCCTCCTCGTATAAAATTGATTTTTGAGATAAGTTAATTATGAGAAGAATATGAAGAAAATTGGTACAAAAAACATTAATACGAAAAAAGAGCTGCTTAAGCAGATTTTTGCTTATAACAACTCTTTTTGTGGATTAACCGCCTAACACTCGTGACTTTAGTCATGATATACAGGCGGCTCGTTTTTTAGGCAATATAAACCAAACCGGAATTCTGCGAAATAATTTTACAATCTCTTGCCGGGAAATTCTTCTCATAGCCATCTGTACGCAGGTATTTTCCGCCGGTCAGCTGCCCGGTCATCACATGGCGCTTGCCTTGGTATGTAAATACCGTTCCCGGCAGTATCCTTCCGAGTGTATTGTAAGAACGGGTGCTTTTTCTTACGGTCAGCTGCGACCTCATCCGATCAGCTTCGCGCTTTCCATACTTTTTGACCGTTTTTTCATACCATTCGGCAAGTGAATCGCCTTTTTGTTCTGTGCGTTTCCTGCGGTTTTTTGCAACTGTCTTGCCATCAAGTTTATATGCCCGTTCTTTTTGGCAGTGGATGTTCGCCCGGTCATGGCGGCGGAACTGCCGGATTTCAAAGCTGTTTTCCGGCACATCCAAAACCGTCCTTCCTTCCAGGGTGCTGCATGCGATGCAGTACGCGTCGATGTCATGGTCTTTTTCGATATGGTTATCATCCCGGAACCGCTTCGTATCCCAGCCGTTTGTGATAAAGAAATTATCGCCGAACATCCGGTACAATTCCTCCGCCAGGTATGGGACGATCTGGTTCAGCACTGACAGGACGTGGTATTTCTTGTTCATGCAGGTCTTCTTCTATATCTGCGAATACCTCGGCGTCACACCTGCGGAATTTTTTGAGGATGGAAACCGGTATCCTGGTGAATACCAGGAAATTCTGTCCGATTTGAAGCATCTCGATCAGGCCAGTCTTCAGAACGTGAAGGCTATTGTTAAGGGGCTGGCGCATAAGGATAAATAGGAAATCTCTATTCTACCTTCCATTATAAATTTGATTACAAGTCTGTAGCAAAATAAGGCTGCCAAAATAGGACAGCCTCATTCCTTCTCAATCATTATTCCCAAACAATTCCCCCAGCTTCTGTTCCAACGTACCCTCTTTCGCATACTGCAGGGCATCCACCTGCCTGAAGTTGTGCTTTTCTATATGGATCTCTTCATCAAAGCCAAGGATATAGGAAATTGCGATCCGGTATATGATCTCTGTCGGCGCCAGCCCATACACCTGTTTTTCAAAAATATGACGCAGACGCTCCTCCTTGTCCGGATACAGCGCCTTCATCGCTTCGCTCCGGTACAGGCGCTTTACAATCTCCGTGATGTAAAGCCCGGACTTCATATAAAGGTCAATAAAGGTCTTGTCCGACTGGTCAAAGCAGCCCGGATTCTCCTGCTCCAGCGCATCCACCATCTTCTTTACTACCCACTTCGGCGTGAAGATCTGGTTCGTTTTCTGCGGCGGGATGTAGTCAAAAATGTCTTCCTTACTATTTTCTTCAAAGTAATCC
>CALXDE010000263.1 GCA_944386965.1 uncultured Oscillospiraceae bacterium | reverse complement strand
AGAGCGTTTCCCAGTATGTTGCCTCCGTGGCCAAGGCCAACGGCGCCAACATCAAGGTTAAGAAGTTTGTCCGCTTCGAGACCGGCGAGGGCATTGCCAAGAAAGAGGAGAATTTCGCTGAGGAAGTGGCGAAGCAGATGGGAATGTAACTTCTTAACTATACAAAAATATCATAAATTGATATAAGTTATTAAAATCTCGGAAAACATTGTAATCTCAGTGCTTTCCGGGATTTTTTCTTTCTTTTATAATCTAATGCAACTTTATATAGCTTTATAGTTATTTTGTATAGCTATTTGTACAGCGGTTGTACAGAGGCTGTACTATACAAAATCTAATGCCACCTTTTAAATAATACAAAAAAACGCATATTTTTTTCCATAATTATAGAAATCAAAAAAGGAGATGATTTCATGGAAAAAATACTGCTGAATGTTGAGGAAACAAAGGAATATTTGGGGCTCGGTGATACTATGACCAGAAAATTAATGAGGACGGAATCTTTTGGATGTAGGATCGGAAATCGATTATATAGCAATAAAATGCTTTTGGATGAATGGCTGAAACTTAAATGTAAATCAAAATAATAACACTTAAAAGGAGGCGTGGAGGTATAAGGCGTTCTTATACTTCCGTAAAAATGGGCAGAGATTTAAAAGGGAAAGAACTTGGTAAGGGTATCACCCAGAGAAGGGACGGAATTTATGTAGCAAGAGCCGTTGTAAAAGGTTCATCCATATGCATTTATGGAAAAAATTATCAAAAATTAAAAAAGGATCTGGAAGAGCAAAAATTAAAAATCTTGACAGGATTTGATAAAGCGCCAGATTATACTGTGGAAGAATGGTTCGAAGAATGGTTTGACTTATATAAAACTCCACATATTAAACATACGAGTGTTCAACCTATGAAACGACGGGTTAAAGGTACGTTTTTACCCTATATAGGAAAAATAAAACTAAAAGATTTAAAAAACAGAGATTTGCAAATTGCAGTCAAAGAACTTTTAGATGAAGGCAGGATTGCTAGATCATCAATTGCAGAAGCATTAAACCGATTATCTGATTGTTTTGCTTCCGCAGTAAACAATCGATATATGCCATCCAATCCAGCTTTTGACCTATGCGTTCCATTCAAAGAAGAATTGTGGGTAGAACAGAGGTGGCTGAAAAACAATGAAATCAAGATTTTTTTACAAAAAGCATTATCAGAATATCCGTTCTTTTATCCAATGCTTTATGTAATGATTTATACAGGGCTGCGCATAGGAGAAATAGGAGGTTTACAGTGGAAAGATGTTAATTTTAAGGACAAATATATCCAAGTAAATCAAGCTTTATATACCGAATACAAAAATGGAACAAAAAAAATGGGGTTTACCACTTTAAAAACTCCAAATTCATATCGAAAAGTACCCTTTATGGGAAAAGTCGAAGATGTATTAAATATTCAAAAAGAACAGATTGATACATTGAAAGCGACCCTTGGCGAACGGTATCGTTCTAAGAATGAATACGAGGACTTGGTTTTTGTAACCACAATGGGTTCTCCGATGATACGACATAACGCTGAGAAAGTGGTGAATAAAGTGGTAAATTCAATCAATTATGAAGAGGCAATCAATGCAAAAAATGAGGGAAGAGAACCAATCTATTTCGAACGAGTATACCCCCATGCACTGCGTCATACCTTCGCCTCATTATGTTATCAGGCAAAATTTGAAGCAAAGAAAACTCAGTCTCTTATGGGACATGCGCACCTTTCAACAACTATGGATATTTATACGCATCTTGAGAATATTTTAACATCCAATGATATTAATAATTTCAATGCTGTTCTTGAAAAGCAATAAAGAAATAAACCGCCGTAAGGCGGCTTATTTCTTTATTGGAATCATTTTTAATTGATTCCCAAAACGAATATTTACAAAAAACAGATTCTTTGAAACAACAACACCTTCGCCAAATACCTTATGGTGAACAGGCATCCCAACTTGAAATCGTTTGGGTTCGCCTTCCTCAAAATCAGAGATGACACTTTTAACCTCATCTTCCTGATTCTTTGAAAGCTGCATCTGCCGCAGTCGTTCCCGTTTTACATCGCCATTCAACTCCTTAATGAAAATTGAGGGTTTTATAGGCAATTCTTTTTTACCGATTGCTTTATTCTTGTAATTAAGGATATAAAGCCGTTCCCTGGCTCTTGTTACGGAAACATAAAACAATCGCCGCTCTTCCTCAACAGCTTCTAAAGTAGATGCCTTTGATATTGGAGTAACACCTTGACAGCAATCTGTCAAAAAAACAACGTCCCATTCCAGGCCTTTTGAACGGTGCATGGTAGACAAAGTAACACAATCTTTCCCTGCACTTTTCAGTTTTTCCCTATGCTGCGCAATATGATGAAATGCATACCGTTCCCACTTCTGGTAATCAGAAAAACGATGCGTTTCCAATTCCCTGATATAGTAAGAGACTTTATCAAAAAATACAGAGTCCGGAATATCTACCCGTTTTGCATAATCCTCAAGAAAGTGCCTATATCCAATAATATTAAGAATACCGACAACTTGTTCTTTTACAGAATCAAATTCTTTTACGATCAAAAGCTGGCTGTAGAACTTTTTAAGCTCATCGGCATATCTCTTGTGTTCAGAGAATATTGAATTAGCAATATTTAGGATTATAGACGGAGAAGCGGAGCCTAAATTACGTACGGCACTTTCCTGCACATACCGATTTGGACGGTTAATAATTCGAATCAAATCTTTAACACTGCTGTCTCCGTTTACAAGGCGGAGATATGAGAGGATATCACCAAATATAAAATGTTCATAAACATCTGGAATCACATCCCCCGAATGGTATGGGATTTTATTTTTTTCAAGAGCTGCTGCAATTTCATCCATCTGCATATTCGTCCTGGATAAAATAGACATATTGCGATAAGGAATATTTTCATGATGAAGCTTTTGGATTTCACCAATCATAAAATTGATCTCGTCAGCCCTTACATCCGAACTGTTATAAATTACAGATCCGTGCCCATCCCGGAACGGCTGGATGTCCTTTGAAAACCGTTCCTTGTTATTTTCGATCAAATCTTTGGCTGCATTGATGATCTCCGGACGCGAGCGGTAGTTGATACTCATCTCAATTTTCTTGCAGGATGGATAGTCCTTTTCAAAATCAAGCATAACTCGCGGATTGGCGCCGCGGAAACCATATATGGACTGATCATCATCGCCAACCACGCATAAATTTCCATCGGAGCCGGCTAAAAGGTAAATAATATCCTTCTGCACATTGTTTGTATCCTGATATTCATCTACCATGATATAACGATACCTGGATTGATATTTTTCCAATAACTTGGAGTTTTCAGATAAAAGTTTTTTACAGATCAGGAGCAGGTCATCAAAGTCAACAAACATCCTTTTTTCCTTTTCTGCTTCATATGCGAAATATATTTTTTTAAAGGCGTCTTCATCAATAAAAGTGGGGATAAATGAAGCAAGAATTCCCCCGCTGTTTTTGAAAGCACTTATGTCCGTTAAGATATCCTTACGGTTTACAGTTGCGGGCAACCTGACTTCTATCAATATATCTCTTAGAAGGGCATATTGCTCCTGCTGGGTTATGATCCGCAGCGGAGACGAAATGCCGTCCATAATCACTTTAAGGCAAAGCGAATGGATTGTGGAAAATGTCACACCGGTTTTATTATATTGCCTTGCAAACCGTTCTTTCATTTCTGTTGCTGCGGCATCCGTGAATGTTACCATCAGAATCTGTTCAGCCGGAACTCCGCTGTCCAGCATGTAGTCAATACGGCGGAGCATTGTGGTCGTTTTTCCGGATCCTGGACAGCTTATTAAAAGAACTTGTCCGTTTATGGTCTTAATTGCCTGTTCCTGAGCTTTATTTTCCTGAATCTGTTCTGGCATATTGACACTCCTTTCCTTGATAATTTTTCAATATAAATTATGGATTGAGAAGCATGTTCATTCTGTATATTGTACTTGTTGATATACGAAAATGACGGCCAATATTTTCGCGGATAAGTTAAAAGGCGTTTTTTGCGAAAAAATCTTAAGACTTTTCCACAATTAAAAGGATTATAACGTAAGAGGGGGGATTGTTGTTATGGAAAACGGTTTAACAATAGCTTGGAGAAGGGTAAGCGAAAAAGAAGCGGATTACGCAATGCAAATTATAGAAAAAGAAACACATGTATCCAATACGCTTACAACCATATGGAAGGGAATCGGTACGTTCTTCATAGCATACATTATTTTAGGAAGGATCATCGGCATTTATCAATTTAGAACAACGTCTGGAAATGTTGTTTTTCAAATGTTCATGCTAATAGTTGGTGTTGGCGGATCCTATCTTATTTTCTTTAAGATAATGAATCTGATTTCAAAGTCACAAAAAAGAAAGAGACAGCTGATTGCTGATAGGGAAGCAAAAGCTGTCAATGGAGTCATATTGGCCAAGAAAAAATATTATCGTGGAAAAAGGGATAATAAAGAATATTCCTATGAAATTCAGGTAGGAGTGCCGGTTTGCGATGAGTTTGGGAGAATATCAGAAAAAGAAGGCGCTTCCATTGCTTGCGTTGTAGGAAGATGGTCTTATAACATTCTCACAGAAGGAATGCCTGTATGCGTAATAGATCTTGAAAGCAGTAGGATTGTAATTCCTAGAAATGATTTGTAAAAATCAAGAAAAACGCTTATCCGTGAATATTTTTGAATATGTGCCAGTAAGATAAATGCTAAAATAAGCATAACAAAACATATAAATTAAATTGAGAAAAATCATGAGAAAAATTTTAAAAAAAAGTGTTGACAGACATTTAAAAATGTGGTAATGTAATCCCAGATGAGACGTGCCTGTCAATTCATAGTAAGGATTACTATGTATTAGACAGGCTTTTTGTTTTAATAAATATATGGAAAGGATGTAAGGTTATGAAGCTGTATACGACAAATTTACTGCATACAAATGATCACCTCGGAAGATCTATCTGGAACTTCGGATGCTTATTTATCATGCCAACAATCATGATCCTTACATGGAAAAATTGGGATTCTATTTACAATTTCATTCAAAGACGGCTGAAGTTTATCAAAATTGGCTCGCGTCATAAGTACGCAATTAAAACAATAGGATAAATTCTTCAATTTTTTATGATTTGCCGTCTGCGTAAAACCAGGCGGTTTTTTTCTTTTCCGGATAGCTCAATGGTAGAGCGGCTGGCTGTTAACCAGATGGCTGTGGGTTCAAGTCCCGCTCCGGGAGTTCCCTTTTATGGGATTAAAAATATAATATACAGGCACGCAACTTATTAACCAAACACTAAAATTTCATAAGGAGGGTATGGAACGGTAGCTTAAGAGGTCTGAGCGTCGGTCTGAAAAACCGAAGGATGTTGGATCGTTACCAACCCGTTCCACTCATGCGCATATGATGTCAGCGGACAGCATTCCTGCCTTCCAAGCAGGCTGGACGGGTTCAAATCCCGTTATGCGCTTTCATATCCCCTCCTTAAATGCTCCTTGAAAATTTCATTTTTCAAAATATGCCGGCATAGCTCAGATGGTAGAGCAGCTGACTTGTAATCAGCTTGTCGCAGGTTCGACCCCTGTTGCCGGCCTTGCGGGAGAGTGGAACGGATAACCATTCTAGGCTCATGCCCTATGAGATAGCAGGTTCGACTCCTGTTCCCGCTATTTGGCGCCCATGGCGGAACTGGCAGACGCAGCGGATTTAAGCTCCGCTTCCTATGGAATATGGGTTCGATTCCCATTGGGTGCATTTTGCCCTTGTAGCAGAATTGGCATATGCGCCCGGCTAAGGACCGGGTGTGCGTAAGGCATATGTGGGTTCGACTCCCACCGAGGGCACTTTTTTGCAGGAATAGCAGAATAGGAATATGCGGGTGATTCAAACTCACCGACATTTTGTGGGTTCGACTCCCACTTCCTGTATTGTTTCCAATTTGTCCGGATGGCGGAATTGGCATACGCCCCGCACTCAGGCTGCGGGTTTTGAGAGTTCAAGTCTCTCTCCGGATACTTTTCATCCGTATAGCTTAATGGATAAAGCAGCTGACTTCTAATCAGCTAATATGGGTTCGATTCCCTTTACGGATATTTTCGGAATGTAGTCCAGCCAGGCAGGACGCCTGATTTGGGATCAGGAGGCCGCAGGTTCAAATCCTGTCATTCCGATTTTCGCCCTCGTAGGATAGTGGTTCATTCCATCCGGCTGTCGCCCGGAAAATCGCGGGTTCGAATCCCGCCGGGGGCGCTAATTTCCTGAAGTAGCTCAGCAGGCAGAGTGTCCGCCTGATATGCGGAGGGCCGGTGGTTCGATTCCACCCTTCAGGACTCCATCGTAGCTTAGCAGGCAGAGCGTCCGCTTCATACGCGGAAGGTCATGGGTTCGAACCCCATCGATGGTACTGTGGTCGTAGCTTAATTGGCAGAGCAGCGGAGTGTGGATCCGCAGGTTGAGGGTTCGATTCCCTTCGGCCACCTTCATAGGCCCATGGTGCAATGGCAGCATAAGAGTCTCCAAAACTCCGGATAGAGGTTCGAATCCTTTTGGGCCTGCTTCTTTTCATTAGCGTCCATGGACTACTCGACAATTAAATTGCCGAGGATTAGGCGGCATAAATGCCTAAATTTAATCATTTCCCAATTTTTAATCATCCAGCCCCATAATTTCCAAGAAAACATAAAAAGACATGCAGAGAAAGGAAAATGTATATGGCTGAAATTAAGTGTCCAAATTGTGGGAAGGTATTTCCTATTGACGAATCCAGTTATGAGCAGATCGCAAAGCAGATCCGCGAGAAGGAGTTGGATACCGCATTAAGAATTAATCAGGAAAAGTGGGATGCAGAAAAGAAGGCAATGCAGGAACAGCACAAGGCAGAGTTAGAGAAGCGTCTTTCCATGCAGGCTGCGGAATTTATGGAAAAACAGTCAGATGAAAATTCAAAGTTGATGAAGCAGCAGGCGGATAAATTAGCCGAAAAGGAAAACGAAGTCTCCGAATTGCGTATGAAGCTTGCCGGAGCCGATAAGGACAGAGAAATAGCTGTACAGGAAGCGGTAAATAAAAAAGAACAGGAAATTGCCAAATCCGAATTACAGATTGCAGAATTAAAAGCCCAAATTTCTCAGGCAGATCAAAAGACCGATATTGCAGTACGCAATGCTGTCGAAGCAAAGGACAAAGAAATTGCAGACAGCCGCCTCGCCCTTTCGAAAATGGAAGGAGATTTGAATGCAGCAAAAGCAAAAGCTGCGGCGGAGGAACAAGCTCTTAAAACCAGGTATGAGGATCAGCTTCGTATGAAAGACGAAGAAATCGAGCGCTACAAGGATTTTAAAGCCAGATTATCCACCAAGATGATCGGCGAAAGCCTGGAACAGCATTGCCTGGTTGAATTTGAAAAAGTCCGTCCTATGGCATTTCAGCGTGCGTATTTTGAGAAGGACAATGATGCCAGCGGCGGTTCCAAGGGAGACTTCATCTTCCGTGATTACGATGAAACCGGCTTTGAATTTATCTCAATTATGTTTGAGATGAAAAATGAGATGGACGCAGGCATATCCACCAAGCATAAGAACGAGGACTTTTTAAAGAAACTCGACAAAGACCGCAGGGAAAAGGGCTGTGAGTATGCAATACTGGTTACCATGCTGGAACCGGACAATGAAATTTACAATGCGGGAATTGTGGATGTTTCGCATAAGTATGAGAAAATGTACATTATTCGTCCCCAGTTCTTCATCCCGATTATCAGCATGCTTCGCAATGCAGCAACTAAAAGCCTTTCCATTCGCCACGAACTGGAAGCGGTCAGGACTCAGAATATGGATGTCATTGCCTTTGAACAGCAGATGATGGCGTTTAAAGATGCATTTGGCCGCAATTACAGGCTGGCATCGGAGCGTTTCCAGGATGCAATTACCGGAATCGATAAAACAATCGAAAGCCTGCAGAAGGTACGGGAAAATCTGGTGAAATCAGAGAACAACCTGAGACTGGCAAATAAGAAGGCGGAGGATCTCTCTATCAAAAAGCTGACAAAGGGAAATGCAACTATGCAGGAAGCGTTTGAAAGAGCTGGCATTGAAATCAAATAAAATGGCCGATATTTTCTTCAAGGATCTGTTTTTATAACAGGTCCTTTTTTGGCAAAAATATATTTACCAGTATCTTCCTAATGCATAATTTCCATGAAAACGAATGGATATGCGAGTAAAGGAGGTTATTGCAAAATGAGAAATTTAAAGAAAGCATATCGGATCGCATGTATTGCGATCGGAAAGAGAAAAGTACATGCGATTATTTTATGCTGTCTTGCAGCAGTCATCTGTATCGCATATCAGAACAACTTTGATCCTGCGGCAACTGTGCAGTCTATTTCTGGTAAGCTGACAGAGATTAAAGCAAATTTTAAGTGATTTAAAGGAGATAATGGAGGATAAAAATGAACACGTATTACGTCGTATGTAACAAAAATTGGAATACACCCTACGAAAACGGCTACATAAAAATCTATGCTGTAAACATGGACGAGGCTTTTATAGCCTATCGAAAAACGTACCCTGAATCAGGAGTGCTGCCGAATTTCGCTTTTATTGAAGAAAGTGAGTTTATGAAGAGATTTTGCTTTAAAGAATGCAGCTGCGGTCCATGTCAGGAAACTTTATATGGTGATACCTGGCATACGGAATCGTGGAACGAAGACGATATCAAATCAGGAATCGAGGATTTGATTGGGGAAGAAAAAATTCCCAATTATAAGTGGCTTATCCATGGCATCAAAAAGGACGCGGCTGCAGCATTCAGCGATTACTCTTTAAGAAATGAGATACTAAAAAGCATAATCGAAAACAACCTGAACGACTGCGTGAGCGTGATGCCGGTAGCTTCATTTAAAGCTGCCCATCAAAACGATGAAAATATTGTCTGGTTGGAGAGAGCCAAAGAGGGAGGCGACGAAGCCATCCTTTTAAAAGGGTATCTTGAATTTGCCGGAACAGCAGAAGACTATCCAAGGTATACAGAGTGCGAAAAGGATGTCACTAACACGAAACTTTCCGAACTCTTCGACGACTTTGATGATGTCAGGCTTTATATCTATGATAATGGAACCGACAGAAAGGAAGTTGCAGAATGGGCCGGCACTCAGGTAGAACTCATTGACGGCAAGTGGTATTATAAGCCGACCGATCTTATTGAAGACTCAGACATAACTGTTGATGCGGACGAAAGGCTGACCGCCGGTGATGTATTCCAGATACTGGACGGCCTGACAGATGAAGAACACGATAAATTAACGGTTTTCATTCAGAGAAGGAGAAAATAATGGAAAAGACTGTTGTTATCATACATGCCGTCAGAAAGGAAGGACTGGATACAGAATTCTACAACATGGAATATACGCTTCCGGATTACAAATGCCGCAAAACGGAGGACGGCGTTAAAGAAGTTTTTAAAAAAGCAGTCACCGCATGGTTGACTACTGCAGAAGGGGAGAAGGCATATGAGGATACTATGCATGACTTTAACTGGCTTGATATTCCAAATTACATACCTGATTCCTGGATGTCATTTTATGGTATTGAAAAGATAAAAACCGGTGATAGATTAACAATTGGAAACCCTGCGGTAATCGTAATTGAGGTAAACGCCGATGAAACATTCGACCAAAATTTGATTTGAAAAGGAGAAAACTATATGAATAGAATTAATGTGTATTTTGATTTGGACGGAACTTTAGCAGAGTGGAGAGCTGCCGCAAGTTTTTCTGACCTTTTAAAGAAAGGATATTTCCGCTCTTTGGCTCCAACGCCTCTTGCAAGATATGCAAATGAGCTGAGGGAAAAGAAAGATAACGTGGATTCATACACGCTATCCGCCTATATCCCGGAAAGCTATGCGCATGATGAAAAAAATGAATGGGTGGATGAGTATGCGCCCAATATCGATCCTGCGCACCGTATTTTCGTTTGCGATGGTGTCTGCAAGGCGGATTTCGTTATTGAAGCGCTTAACCGCCCATTGACAGAAAACGACGTCCTTGTGGATGATCACACACCAAACCTGACTGCCTGGAAGAAGGCCGGGGGGAAGGCAATCAAATGGCTTAATGGAATCAACGGAGTCGGAGGCACCTTTGACGGGCCAAGAACCGGCGATATCGAAGAACTCGACCATCTGATTTTTGGATAACCCAATACGGGACAGGGAAACCTGTTCCGTATTTTTTTGCCTTTTCATAAGAAAATTCACGAAAAAATCCCCATAATTGCCTTGATAGTAAAGGAAAGGAGCTTGTTATGGCTGCGAAAAAGAATGATAAGAAGAAAATTTATGTGATCGATACAAATGTGTTTATATCGGATCCGGACTGCCTGGGGATGTTCGATGACAATATCGTCATTGTCCCGTCCACGGTAATCGAAGAACTAGACGACAACAAGAAGGCTCCGGGAGATAAGGGATACAATGCCAGACAGGCAATCCGGAATATTGACCTGCTTATCAGGAAAGGCGACCTCACAAAAGGCATTCCGACTGCCAACGGCGGCATGATCCGGGTGCAGACCGACTGCGGTGACGTAAAACTACCGGAAACATGGAAGGACAAGCCGGACAATTACATCCTGAAAATCTCCAAATATCTTTCAGAGACGGAAAAGCTCCCGGTAACCATTGTGTCGAACGATACAAATGTACGTGTCAAGGCTTCCGTTATTGGTGTTAATACGGAAGAGTACCGCCATGAAATGGTGGATGAGGACTACCTTAAATACAATGGACGCGGTACTATTTTCCTTTCTGCAAAAGATTTTGGTGAGTTCGCGTCCGGCAACCCGGTACCGGTTAAAAAAGCAAAGTTTGAGAAAAAAGAGAAGAATAAAACCCTTGTGGAGAACCAGTTCCTGATCATTATTGACAATACCACAATGGGAACGAAGCTGGGGATGGTAAGGAACGGCATGATCCAGCCGCTCCGATTTGAAAAAAGCCATCCATACGGCATAACACCAAGAAACTCTGCCCAAAAATTCTGTATAGAAGCACTGATGGCGCCGGCCAATGAAATTCCCCTTGTAATCTTAAAAGGCTCCGCTGGTACCGCAAAAACATTCTTAACCCTCGCCTGCGCCCTGCAGCAGTGCGCGGAAGAACCAATCTACCGCAAAATTACAATTACCCGAGCTAATGTGGAGTTTGATAAGGACATCGGTGCCCTCCCCGGCGATGAGGAGAGTAAGGTCGGACCGTTGCTTAGAGGATGTATGGATAACCTTGAGATCCTGGTTGATTCCGACACTGTTAAGAAAAATAAGGGAAATGAGACGGACCTTAAGGGCAAGATCGATTACCTGCTTGATAAGGGTTATATTTCCGTGGAAGCCCTCGGTTTCCTTCGCGGTAGATCTCTTACAAGGCAGATCCTGTTTGTTGACGAAGCCCAGAACACATCCATCAGCCAGATGAAAGGGATCCTTACCAGGGTAGGAGAGGGGACGAAGCTTGTGATAGCAGGTGACCTTAACCAGATTGACAATCCGCGCCTGGATAAACGAAATAACGGACTTGCCTATGCGATCAAGCTGATGTCCGGCGACCCACTGTGCTGTTTATTTGGATTTACGGATGAGGAAACGACCAGAAGCCCGCTCGCAGCAAGAGTTGCTTCCCTTATTTAATTCGCTGATATTTTTTGTTCCGCCTGATATGCCCAATATTTTTTGCGGTTTTCAGGCGGATATTTTCCATAATCTAAAAAACACCATAGTTTTGGAAAGGAGTATTTATTTATGGCAAGACATAATGAAGTGACTATGTACGGACAGGTCATGGAAGCGCCAAGGTTACGATACAATTCAAGCGACCCGACTGCAACGGGAAGAAAACTGATCCAGGCGATGGGATACCTTGCGATTCTCCGCGGTATCCGTGACTTCGGTGCGGTTGACAAAAGGGTCAGGACAGATATCCCGATTATCCTCTCGCAAAATGATAAAATCATGAAGCTTATGGCTACGTGGGAAGTGGGGGATATCATTGAACTCAGGGGAACCCTGGCAACCGTCAATATCAAAAAAAACCTTCGCTGCCCGCATTGTGGCGCTGTCGACCAATTGGATTCCATGTTGTCTTTTATCAACCCTATCTTTATGAAGACTGAGTTCAAAAAGCTGGATGCTGCCGGAGGGAATAAGGAAATCCGGAAAAATTCGGAAATCTCCAATCGGATCACCGTGATTGGGACAGTCTGCACTGCACCAGAACTTTTCGTTACGGATAAAGGGCAGAAAATTACAAACTATCAGCTTGATGTTCCTCGTAAGTACCGCATTAAAGAGGATGATGAAACAAACCGCCATGACTTCCCGTTTGTAAAGTCCTATGGTTTCGTTGCCGATAATGATTACCGTGCCATCTCAGAAGGCAGTATGGTTTTTGTGGACGGTGCAATCCAGACCAGGGATTACATAAGGAAACACACCTGCAGCCAGTGCGGGGAAGAATACGAATACCTGCAGACAGCAACCGAGATCGTCCCCTATTCCACGGAATACTTGATTGGATGTAAGACCATGGAAGAGATTGAGGAGGAAAAGCGTCAGGAAGCTTTGGCAGCTGGAGCGGCAGCGAGAGAAGATATTTTTGGAATCGTACAGCCTTCAGATGAGAATGATGAATAATATTTTTCTTTCCCATAACATCCCTTCTCATAATTTCATTATCAAATAAAGGAATTGAGAGAGAGGTAAGAAAAAATGAAGAAAATTCTCATCATGTTATTTGCCGCTATTTTTTGTATCAGCGGCATCCTGCTCATTAAAAACGAGCTGGAGAAAAAAGCGGCCAGGGATTCCTATGAAGCTTTACAGGAATTGATGGCTGATTCCATTCAGGAAACCGAACCGATAGAGGCTGCTCCTACTCCGGAAATGACGGAGGAGACAGAGCCTGCTTATCAGGCTCCCGGTTTCCTGAATGAGTTGATGGAAGAAAACCCTTCCGTCATCGGATGGATGACGATTGCTGATACGAACGTCAACTATCCCATTGTCCAGAATAAAGAGGACAATGAATATTTCCTTCACCGTGACATCAACGGCGAAGAGAGTATTTCAGGGTCTATCTATCTGGATAGCAATCACGATATTAATGCTCGTGGCTTGCATACGGTGTACGGACACCATATGAGAGATGGGTCCATGTTTAAAGATGTATCAAAATTTATTGATACAGACTATATGGAGACCCATAAAAGCGTGACGATCTACACGGACCAGCGCCAAATCGACCTGGAGCCGGTATATTGCTACGCAGCTCCGGCTGACGGGGCATTCAGGAATGTTATCGAGTCGCCAGAAGACTTAAAGACGTTCCTGTATGAAAAAACGGGTGAGAGAATCAATGGTGACAATATTTTTGTATTCGTCACTTGCGAATACTCCCATGAAAATGGGAGAGTTTATCTTATCTGCAAAGAGAGGTAGGAGGCATTTTTCTTGCCTCTCTTTTTTTGCGCGAAAAGTGCAAAAACACTTATCCGTGAAAATTTTCTTGAAATTAAAAACAGAAGCAAAAGTATAATGTTAATATCTCAACGAGGAAGGAACTTAAGCTTATGGATCAAATGCAAGCCAGCCGCTTTTCCCTTACGGGAAGTGCCTTAAAAATCATTGCATCCGCAGCGATGCTCTTTGACCACGTTTTTAAAATACTGGGGGTCTGGGTAATAGCAAATTATCTGCCCGTACTTCAAAGTGCAGGGGATATTACGTCGGAAATAGCAGAGCAGGTTAATGAATTTATTTTATACCACGCATATTCATTTGGGACAATTGCCTTCCCCATATACTGTTTCCTGCTTGTTGAAGGGTTCAGCCATACAAAAGATATAAGGAAATACGTGCAGCGGCTGCTTGCCTTTGCAGTCATTTCCGAAATTCCATTTGACTTGGCAATCTTCGGCCGAATTGATTTCGGATATCAAAATGTCTTTTTTACATTATTACTGGGTTTACTGATGATCTACGCAATGGGAAAATGTGAAAAAAAAGAATATCTTGCAGTGAATAATGCAAAAAATATTATTACACAAATAGGAAGAGCATTTCCTTTTGTAATCGTACAGATAGGAACACCGGTCTTTTTTGCGCTTATGGCATGTATTATAAAATGCGACTATGAAATGAGAGGAATTCTATATATTTTTGTGTTCTATATAAATAGAAGCAGTAGGCTCGGACAAATTATAGCATTTCTTATTGCTTACGCTATCATAAATGGGCGATTTCCGACTATATATATGTTTTTGGCATGCGGATTTATTTCCCTTTACAATGGCAAACGCGGCATGCAACTTAATAAGTATTTTTTCTATGCTTTTTACCCAGTTCATTTATTTATCTTATATGTTGCGACGCAAATTATGAGTGCGACTCTTATATAATGTACATTTATTTTACAGCAGGGCAGTTCCCTGCTGTTTTTTTTCTGCGAAATTCATTCATACATTTTCCATAATTGTTAAGAGTAGTTAACAAAAACAGGAAAGGAGATCTCTATGGATTTACTGTACAGCAAGGTTCAGAATTATGCATGGATCCTGGAACATGCACGCCATCTTCTTGAAGATGCCGCAAGTCAGGAGCGGCTTGAAAAACAGATGAACCAGCGCATTTATAATAATGCTTTCTGCGGCATTATAAAGCATGGTTTCGCGTTTAGCCGCGACGGGGATGAAAATACCGGATTTTTCAAAATCAGCTACGACGGAAACGAGTACCAGTGCCCAGTTGGAACGGTAAAAAACATCTTACGTGATGATTATGGAAAGCTTACGAAGCCTGTAGAGGAAAAAGATAAGCCTGACGCTGCACCGTCCACTGATACCGCACTGCATGATACAAACGAGTCCCGTAACCCGGCACTGCAGCAGGCGGAACAAAAAGCAGCAGAACATACCGCAGAAATTGTTAAAGCTGAGAAACCCACGCCTGAAAAGAATAACGCAAAGAAACCACTTCAGGATGATTCAATAAAGCCAATACCGAAGGCGGCTGACAATGCCGCTAAAACGCCTGAAGGCCGAAACTATCAAGACTTAGGATCCGGCAAGAAAAAACTCACCCCACTTCCAGAGCCCGTGAGAAAAGCAGAAGGCCAGATCGTTGTCAACGCCGCCCCTTATCAATATGGGGATGATCCGGATATCAATGTACGTATCATAAAAGGCGATTATAAGGATGATGACCTGGCATTTGAATACCGGGATAAAAACGGCGCAGAAAATATCTGGACCGAAGGGATGCCATATCTCCCCGGCGACTATGAATTTCGTGTCCTGGCGAAAGAGACCGAAAAAACAAAATCTTTTGCCGTATCCAGCATTATAACCGTGGAGAAACGTCTCCTTCAAATTGAGGCGGATGCAGAATCCAAGGAATATGACGGGACTGTAAATGCGGATTGCGGGGTTACGCTGCGCAATGTAATAGAAAATGATCTGGTCAACGTAGACTGTAATGCGGAATTTGATTCAGCAGAACCCGGTGACAGGGATGTAACCGTGCATATCAATGCGATTGTCGGTGTTGATGCAGATAAGTATACTATTGGACAACAGAGCGAGATCCATATTAAGCGAAAGATCTTTCCTAAACCGGAACCGGCTCGTGCTTCACGGGATACAGGTTATGAAAGCGCGTCTTATTCCGCCAACCTGCATGCAATGCTGAAAGAACGGAAAAAGCAAATGACAAGCGGTGTCATTGGTTTCTCAACAACACCGCAAATCCCGGATTGGGATGATTTTGAACTTACAAAACCTAAAAATAAACAGATCCTTGACCTTGACATTCAGGAAACAAGTATTGCCGAATCTGATACAGAGGAAACAGATATCAAGGGTGATGCTGTGACGGATGAAACCGCACAGCCGTCCGAGGAAAATATAGTACCGGAGGACGAAGAGAAATTTTCCGTACCAGAGGAAAGCACGGCAGAAGAGCCTATATTTGAGATCCGCACTGATAACGCGTCGCGTGATGCTGGCAACCTCTCCAGCGAAGAGGCGGAGATGGGCTCTGACGAGATGAAAACAGAAGAAAATAATAATGCCGGCCCGGCAAAAGATATTGTTATCTCATTTGGCACCACGGATAAAGTGCCAGAACCTGAGGCTCCGGATAATAAAACCATAGAACAGGAAACTGAAGCAAAGGAGCAAATCGAGGAAACAGAGACTGTTACTGGCAGGGAGGAAGAAAAACCTCAAGAAGCAATGGAACTCCATGCTGCACAGCCTGTGGAAGATAAGACGGAAAAATTTGAATCGGCCATAAAACCCGAAACACAGAATCAAGACTCTTCCGTCGGCCTATTTCATCCGAAGAAAACCGATGCGACACCACAGGAGCCGGCAGAGCCCGCAAAAGAACAGAAGCCAAAGCGCGGAATGTTTTCTTTCTTAATGGAAAGAAACCGGAAAAACCAGCCGAAAGAGGAGTACGCGGAAAGCGTTCATGATACAGCAGCTGAGACGCCAGGAACTGAAGATAACCAAATGGAAAATACAGGAATTTTCCAGCCAAGGAAACCTATCGAGCAGACCACACCTCCTGAGCCTGTCGTTATGAAGGACGATTGGAGCGGTAAAACAGAGGCTCAGTTTGATGCCCCGGAACCGGAAGGGCGAGATTATACGCATGATGGAGGTGTATTATTCCATCAGGTTCATAAAGTCGTCCTCAAAAAGAAGTTTGGTTCTGATGCAATCGGACCGTACCGCTTTGTATTCTGGCCTATTTGGATTTATGATAAATTTGTCGGAACGAAACTGGCAGACTTCCTTGTCCATGTAACAGATCCGGAAGGAAACGAGCAGGTTTCTTGTACGGAAGGAAATATGAAGGAGCTTATCATTAAAATTGACGGAAAGCAGTTTAAGGTATTCGCTACATGGAACAGCGGAGTATTTAATTCTATGGTACGCCTTGACGGACGCACGGACAGTATGTTCCAGATTGATGATGAGGTAAATAAAGAGGAACCTGAGGATAACTTCTCTAACACATATTTGGATCAGTTCCGCCTGGAAAGAAAGGGGCAGCCGAAACACTTTATCGTTCCCTTCAAGAATAATAACCGGGGTGAGAAAAACATCCCCATTGTCGGCTATGTTGAAGTTAACAGGAAGAGATATCCGCTCGAACGCCGTGATGGAAACACCCTCAGTTACCGTTATTCTGGCGGTGAACGCATCATAAAAGGACATTGGGAAGAGGGTACCTTTAAGTTTACCGTGGAAGATGCGAACCGGTTTTAAGGAGGAAGGCTTATGAATAGAATTCCGGAAATCCGTAAGGGCAGGCAGATGACGCAGCAGGAACTGGCGAATGCGGCAGGTATTTCAAGAACCGGATTGTCCTTAATCGAGACCGGAGCGGCGAATCCAAAAATTGAAACCATCAAAAAGATTGCCGCTGCACTCAGCGTAGACTGGCAGACCCTTGTTTGTGATTAATTTTTTAACAGAAAGCTTAAATACTTCAAAAACGCTTATCCGCGAGTTTTTAAGCTTTCTGTTTTCCCATGTTAAGTGGTAAAATTTGTATCAAATAATAGTTTTAACAATTGGGAGGCGAACTTATGATCCATGACAAGAGAATGCTAGAAAGCATTGAACCGTTTATAGCCGGCCATTTAAAAGAGAATAAATCACAGGATGAGCTTTTTAATGAATGGGTCCGCGAAAATTGCTTTGACATTCATGATGCGGACACCGTCCTTTATTTTACGGCATTAATTCCATTGATCGAAAGGAGATTGCTGATATGTTAAAATATAATAGCGCTACACTTGGGGCAGAGGAACGGTTTGACGATCCTGATTATGCTGAATATGAAATTGCAGATTACAAAGATCCTGAGCCGATCGAAGAGGAGTGGGAAGAAGATATTGAAAAACCATCGGTCAAGGGAAGTTATAAAAAACACAAAGATTCAAATATTCCTGAAGAATATTTGAATTTATATACACGCAATGTGGAAATAGAGGACGAAGAAAAATCGAAAGAGCGTTACGTACATCTCCGTGATACCGTGCTTTACGGGACGCCTGAACAGCGTGCGGCTGCGAACGAAGAGGCCTGTCTTTACATGAAGGGATTAATTTTAAGACAGATTAAGCGGTCATATTCTACATATATCCAAAAGGATCCTGACTATGTTAAGGAGCTGATGGACGAGGCGTTTTATAACATCGTGAAATATCTGCCTAAATACGATCCAGAAAAAGGGCAGCCATCCACTTTCTTTTGGTTCCATATTAACTCCGCTTTGGCGACGACAACTACGCAGGTAAAGCATAATATGTCCTCATCAGACTCCGCATTAAAAAGGAAAATCTACGCTTTGTATGATGAATACGAAAAACGAGGCTTGACGCTTACTGCTTCTGATATTATGGTCGAAACGAACGAAACCATGTCAAAAGTACTCAGCGTGCTTAAGATCATGAACATCGACCTCAATACGCATCTGGAAGCGATAGAAGAGTATGATCAGTTGATCGCCGGCGACCCGGAATTTAACCAGGCTTATGAAACACCGGAAAAAACAGCAATCCAAAGGGTTACCGTAGAGTCTATTATAAAACGTGCATATGAAATGTTCCCGCATGAAAAGGTTGATATTTATCTCAGAAATAAAATGAATGGAGAATCTATTCAGGAGCTTGTAGATTCTTTTCGCGGGCAGTTTAGCGATGACAAGATTCGGCGGATTATAGAAGAAGTGCAGCACGGGCTGCATCATGACTGGAAAGTTAGAAAACTTGGCTCCGGTTATATTCGAGATGACGATGATAATGACCCGTTCGCTCTTCCCATCCTCCCTGTTAAAGGGCAGGATGAAAACATGGATCTTTTGGAATTGCTCCCTGTTTAAAATTATAGAAGCTGCCGTAATACAAAGGCAGCTTTTTTCATGTATATTATCAACAATCATCCGACCGCATACTTGATATAAGATTAAACAAAGGAGTTTGAGGTATGGATATAAAAAGACTGATGGATGAAGCGGACGCGAGAACCGTAGCAGAATTCCTCGGAATGCAGATCGTTAAAAAAGGGAAATATGATTTTATCCAGTGCCCAGGCCATGAAAAAAGATTAGGTAAGCCTGACAGTCATATTGGAAATGCCGTGCTTTTAAAAAATGGCTATAAATGTTTTGCCTGCAATACCTTTATCCCTACAGCTGAAATGGTAATGGAATATACCGGATGCAACAGGCAGGAAGCTTACCATATCATTGCCGAGGCTATGGGCGGAGAAGAGTTTTATCCTGATGAGGGAAAGGCAGCGCCGGATCTTCCAAAATTAAGGCTTACGCCTGAGGAGCTGAAAGCATTAAAGCTTACTTCCCCTTTCGCAGTTTCCATTGCATATCGGATGACAGGGGACGGGAAAGCCGCTATTAAAGCCGGTTTATATGAACTGTATAAGTCCGATAAAGGGGCTTATTACCGTATCATCCATGATCGGGCAAGGGAGATGTTTGAAAAGTATGTGTATATCCGGGACAACTATGCGCAGCCGGATTCCCTAAATGCATACAAGGTGTATGATCTGCTCGGGCCGGCTTTCGACCGTTCTGTATATGCAAAAGTAACCGGGGAACTCAATAAGCGCATCGAAATCTGTGAACGCATTCTTTCCATCCTACAAAAATAATATCTGAAGACAGCAGCCGAAAAAGCTGCTGTTTTTTTTTCTTATCTTTAAGAACCCGTTATTATAATTAAGATGAAAACTGAATAAGGCATTGTCGAGTAATAAAAAGATTATGAGGGCAATGCCTCCAAAACATTATTTTTAGGAGGTAACTTATGAATTTAACAATTTTGATGGGAAGATTAACAAGAGATCCGGAAGTACGTTATACACAGGGTGAGAAGGCCATGGCAGTTGCCAGATATACACTGGCTGTGGACCGCAGGGGCCGCCGCAACAACGACGGTGAGCCTACCGCAGATTTTATCAACTGCGTCGCGTTTGATAAGCGCGGTGAGTTTGCGGAGAAGTATTTCCGCCAGGGCCAGCGCGTTCTGATCAGAGGCCACATCCAGACCGGCAGCTATGTCAACAAGGACGGCCAGAAGGTTTACACGACGGATGTGATCGTAGA
The DNA here is from genome assembly GCA_944386965.1 of uncultured Oscillospiraceae bacterium. Next base: position 15,946 of record CALXDE010000263.1, on the reverse strand, counting down.
CGACCAGGAGTTCGCAGACAGCAAAAATGCCGGCGGCGGAAACACCGCTGCACCCGCAAACGCAGCTGCTCCACAGAGTGAAGTCGGCGACGGATTCATGAATGTCCCTGACGGGATTGACGGATTCGGAGACTTCGAAGATGAAGGTCTTCCTTTCAACTAATATCTCATAATCACCAAAAGGCTCCGCGAGTAGCGGGGCCTTTTATCATTCATTCTGGCGATTTAACAGTTTCAACAACGTGTCAAACCTGATATATAGCTTTTTGATATACATATTTTCTGTTTGGATATAATTTTCAATCCATGTCGAAAAGTCTTCCATATAATCAGATAAATTTTCACCAATTTGCAAACGGTCTTTCTCCGAAATAATTAAAAACAGCTTTTTGTTTTCGTTCGATTTTACACGAATAGATGCTGCAGATGAATTGTAAAATTGATTATAGGATGTGCTGAATGCTAATTTCCATAACTTTATTTTTTCACTCACACATGCAGAAAGGATTACCTCATCAAAGGAAGAATATAAAATTTCCGAACTTATAAAGACGGATTCAGGCAAGTCCCATGAGACAGAAAGTATTTTTCTGGATTTGCGTTGAAATTGCAATATCTCAGAATCCAACGCGGAAGCTACACGCGACAGCGTTCCGACAGGGTAGCATTTATAAACAGAGCGTATCAGTGCTTTTGCATGAAATGGAAAAGTTGTTGTTATCATAATGTACCGAAAAGCATCTTCCGAATTCCAGTCTACCTGACTTATATCATATAGTATCATTTCATCACCTTCCAATCTAAATGACAGGTAAACGGCCAACTGAAAAAAATAGTAGCTCAGCACTTAGTAATATGGATTGTTGTTATACCCCTTACTATTAAGATAATACTATCTTAGCAGAGTGAAACTACCTTATATGAATTAAATTGTCACGGATAAGCGTTTTTCAACAATTTCATGTCGCCAGATAAAACCAGATGATTTATTTGCTGTTTCTTAGGCTAGAAGACACCCGCCCGACGCAAACCAGGGGTTGGCAGTTTAAAAATTAAATCCGCATGCAGTAGAACTGCTGCAGAAAAAATATAGTGTATGGTATTATATCTCACAATTTCAACGCATTTTGCAAATTGCTTAAAACCATATCGCTTCAGTAAATTGGCTTTTAACAATTTCTAATATCTATAGGAATTAAAAATTCCTAATGAGTTAGAAAACTGAAAATTAATATGAAAAGCTATAGAAAAATTATCCTTTCTTTAATTCCATAATTCCTTATATCATTCTCAGTTAGTTTTTTACCCTTACCGTTCACAACCTTCCTTTCCACTGACCAATACCCTCACCAAAACCACTTATAATAGCAATACCATCATGCAAAGTCAAAAATTGCCTGTATCCAATAGCTAAATAACGGTGAAAAAGCAGCCCAAAACGGAATCATCACGCAAAATTCAAAACCACAAAAGCATAAAGCGTATGCAAAAAAAATGTAAATGAATAAAAAATCAATAAAAACAAGAGCAAATAAGGAGCAAATTTAAAATATCACCCATCTTTTTTCTAAACACTGCCCTTATAAAACAGGAGCAAATAAGGAGTGGATAAAGAAAATTTCTATCCCGTATGCATTAGCCTTACTGATATTACATCACACTATACGCCACCGCACTGCACCACACCGTACCATTTCCACTGTTGCACCTCACACCATCATCCCATCATCTACCATTTCACCCGCCAATCAGGCCTTGTCATATAAGCTGCATCACAGAAAACAAATATGAGAAATGCCTGAGCCGGGGCATTCATCAGTATCAACCACTCATCTGCTCCGCAACGCAACCGGCCGCCAATTCATCCACACTCTCCGAAATAAAAAGAAAATTCCTCGCACTGTATAGCATGGAAATATGAGATGTACCGCATTCAAATGACAATTCACACCCGGAATCCGCCTAAAATAGAGCAATATCGGATAAAATACGGACGCATACCCGACGGGAAGAAATACCACATGCAAAGCACTTTCATTATTGTATTGATTATTGCATGGCATATATATGAGTGGAAAAAGAGGAGAAAATGAACAGAGGTCGCCGGCCATCCCCAATCAGGCAGTAAAAACTTTGCACTATATAGCATGGAAATGCCGAGAAAACAGCTGAAAGCAAGCCGAAATTATGAAAATCATGCACTATATCGAATGGTTTTAATTCATTCTCCCCGTCTGCCAAGGCTTTCCTCTGTCAAAATCATGTCACTATATAGCGAGGAATTTTTGCAGGGAAAATTAAAATACTGGCAAATATATGCATAGAAATGAGGGAGAAATCGTATACGAGCCACAAAACCATGCACTATATTGCGCAAAAATAAAATAATTATTGGCACTTTTATGCATGGAAATGTCACGATTTACAGTCTGGATCCGGCTGCCTTCGGCCATACAAGCAGCTATTAATGTTCATTCTCTCAAAAATCCTTGCACTATATGGCATGGAAATATATCCAGATGATAAAAATAACCATGCATATATGTGAATTGAAAAATACCACAAGATATTAAAACAATGCACTATATTGAATGAATTTTGTTATAAATCCTCCGTAATTTCATAAACTCATGTGAAATAGTGAGTGGATTTTGAGTGGAGAATTTTGAGCAATGCGAAGAACCGACAAATGATGTGGGACTGGCACTGGATGAAGCGGATCATGCCGCAAACCTGCCTGATACACGCCACTCTGCCGACGAGATTTTTTACCGGGTAAGGAGACACCTCCGTGAAAGCCCGCTACTGCATATCCCTGTGCTTTTGCTATATTTCCTGAACCATTATACCTAAGCGCCAGAGTAAATGTAACATAAAAGATACATCCAGGCAAATAAATTAATGATATAATTAAAACGTATACCAATCAATGAGGAGGTACTTTATGAAAGCTGTAAAAACAACCCGACCTAAATTCTTCGATACCGGATGTATCTTCCATGATCAAATTGTAGACGGAAAAAGCCGTAGATATTATTTTGAGAATTTATCTTCCGCTGAGCGCTACTATGCAGACCATGGGCAATGGTACAAAGAGATATTCGATGTAGCGTTTGGAATGTCGAATTAAGAAACAGAATGAAAGAAGAGAATATTTTGGCTTAAAAATGACAAAAAGATGCTGCCGCATCGATGATTTTTAATCACTGATGCGACAGCTCATTAAGGATTTAAAAAATTTCAGATGAATGAGTGAACTACTCGGTAATTGAATTACCGAAGATTAGACAGCGCAAATTCCTAAATTACTTGTAGAATGAGAGGTCGCCGTTATACAGCTCGTACTGCATCCCGCAGCAGTTGAACCGGATATAATTCATATCCGTGGAGGAATACAACGGCCGGCGGTCTTTCGTTCCGGCCTGGCGAAGCTGCCTGAACCGGTTGATCTGGTATGTCGGGACGCTGCGGACGATTTCCACGCACTCTTTCATAAATCCGAACTCCCTGTACACGATCTCTTTTGCCTGCTCATTCGTAAGGACTCTAATATCCGGGTCGTTAAACAGGGCATCGTAATCCTCCTGCGGGAGATTACCGTCTTTGGTAAAATCCTTCCACTCATATAACTTGTCGAGTTTTTGCTCCAGCTCTTTGTTTTCCTTCCTCAGCTCATCAACCTCCTCAGAAAACTTTTCAGCCAGATCCTTGTAATACTCCACATTTTTCTCGGCAGCCTCAAATTTCTGCTTCATACTGCAGAGCCAATCATTCCGGATATTCTCCTCCGCAATTTCGAGGCATCCTTCGAGAGCGGCGCCGATATAACTATCCGTTCCGCTGATACCGTCGATGAGACGCCGTATCTGCTCCAGAACTTTTCTTTCTTCATCTTTGGTTGCGATCATAACTAAATCCCCTTTCTCGTATTCCTGTAATGTTTCAAGAAAAGTATGGGGATGCATATCCCAAAACCACCACATCTGCGTATCCATTATAATACTTTCTGTCAGATAGCCGGCATAGCTGTAGCCTTTATCCCTCCCGAAACCTGACATAGACGGTCCTGTGCGTTACCGCCATCCATCTCCGTCCCTATACAGTAATCCCGGCCGGTGCAACGGCATAACATGACATGAATCTGCCGGGCCTGCAACATACATACCGCCCGGTCACCAGGCACTGACTGAGGCTGCATCCCCGTGCCGGAATGCCGATAAAACGTGTTTCTCACCCATAATTAAGCTGCGACAGAAAAAAAAAGAGCAGGAGATGAGAGATATGTTTAAGGCAATATTTGGAAAGAAGGAAGACTCGGTTATAGCTGATGCCGCCAGATATGTGGAATACGGCAGGAGCTTTGCGGTATTTGAAGACGGGAGCCAATACATAAACAGAATGGGTGATGAACTGGAACGGATGGGGTATGATATTGTTTATATCGATCTGATGATGCCATACCATTCCCATTGCTGCAATATCATTGAATGGGTAGGCGGGGAAATGCGTTATGCGCAGGCGGCAGCCGATATCCTGATTGACAGCCTGCCATGCCGGGAGGAGAATCGGAAAAACGATGAGATTCTGAAACTGCTGCTTTCCGCCCTGTTGTTCCGCGTCACCACGCTTCCGGACGGAGCCCTGCCTAATGTGTATTCCATCCTGCGAGGCAACAATTCTCAAGGGAAAAACTTAAATATTTGGGCGGACGGGTTCACGTCCCTGGATACGCTTTACCGTATTGTGCGCATTCATGAGCCGAACGCGCAAGACCTTTGTTTTTACGAAAGTATCCGTAACAGCCTTTACCGGAATAATGCCATTGAAGATCTACTCATGCGCCTTCATACGATCGCTGACCCGGAAAACAGCCTGATCCTGTCAAAAACAGACTGGGAGATGCCAGGGCTTGGAAAAAACAAAAAGGCAGTATTTGTAAAAGAGAACAATACGGAGGAACTGGAGCCGTATTATCAGCTTCTCTATATACAGCTTGGCGGGCTCCCTTCCCGCAGCGATGGACGCCGGCATGAGAATGCTTTATGGATCCCATCGGAAACGGACCGGTTTTCTTCAGGGGCTGTACAGGACAGGCCTGCTTTCAGAGGCAGATATTACCAGCCGTCATACCGCAGGACAGCCCTTGATGTCGCGCGCTACATTAACGGGATCGATGGTTTTGAACGTAAAAGGGCCGGCAGAACCGGGGGCGGAAAAGATGTGGCAGACGGAGCAGACCGCCAAGAAACAGACGGCCGCATGCCGAATGGCGGAAAAACAGAATCCAGAACCGGATATGGCGCATCAGGGAATGATACCGGGGCCGGATATACCGCCGGACAGAAAAATTCAGCGGATAGAACAGGCAGTACGCAAAATACATTCCATGCACAGGAAAGTGGAGCAGGGGTGAAATATGCCGGCGCCTGGAATACCATGGAAGGAACGGTCTCTACCGAACGCAGCGGAAACTTCAAAACCTGGGATATAAGGAACGGTGCCGGCTCCGTACCGGGAAACAGCATGGAAGGACAGAGGGCTGCATCAACCGGAACCAAGTCAAACCGGCTGTACCCAACGAAAATAAAAAAGTACCTGGATCTGCATATCATTAAACAGTACGAGGCAAAAAAGATGGTCGCCATGGCAATTTTTAAACAGGCAGAAGAGCTGAAGGCCGCACTGCAGGATGGAGAATACAGGAAATCAAAACATGACGGCCGTGTACTGCTTTTAATCGGGCCGACCGGTACCGGGAAAACGATGATCGCATCCATGGCAGCGGAATACGCAGGGCTTCCATATGTAAAAATCGATGCATCCCAGATAACTGCGGACGGCTGGGCCGGCATGGATAAGGCAGATATCTTCCGGCAGCTCCATTTCGCCAGCGCATCCAGATTATCTTCTGCATCAAAGCCATCCGCCGGATCGAAGCTGGCTGCTGAATTCGGAATCATAATCCTGGACGAATTCGATAAGTTCGTAGGGGCGGCAAAGAACGTAAACGGAAGAAATTACTCCATAAAAGACCAGCAGACGATTCTTGGCATGCTGGACGGGATTCCGGTTTCAACAACAAGCCGTCAAGAAGCTGCTGAAACCTTCAATACGGGCCATAACCTGTTTATCCTGACAGGAGCCTTCACGGACCTGTATGAATACCGGAAAGAAAAGGGAAAGCCGGGGATCGGGTTCAATGCAGCAAGCCGGGAAGCCGTGCAGGAAAATATCCGGCAGGAACTGGTAAAGACAGGGATGCTGCCTGAGCTGGCCGGCCGAATTAATGCGGTCGCATTTACCGATGATCTGTCGGCGGACGACATCCGGAGGGCTATTTTCGAAGTGGAAGGGAATTGTATTGAGGAATACAGGAAGATGCTTACACGGAACGGGATCAGCTTGGAAATCGATGAGGACAGCCTTATGGATATGATAAAGTCAGAAATGAATGAAGGGCTTGGTGTAAGAGGAATTAAAAACAGGATCCTGGAAGAACTTGACAGAAAAACATATGAAGCGTTTGAAACAGGAAAAGACAAAATAATGCTCAAAGAAAATGAAGGACAAATATTTTCCGCAGGAGAAGATAATTCCCGTTAAGCAATCAACAAAATCGTATATATGTATATATCCAGGAGGCCGGAGTAACATTCCGGCCTTTTATTATGGATCTGCTTCCATAATTCCAATGAAACTTAAAATAAATAAGGAATTGGAGAAAAGCATATGGAAATGGAAAATAACAGAAAACCTATGATCCAGGAGCTGATACTGGAGGTAACCAGACGCTGCAACATGTCCTGCGCCCATTGCCTGAGGGGAGATGCACAAGCACTGAATATGCCGAGAGAAATCATCGATAAAGTACTTGATTCGGTGGAAAGTATTGGCAGCGTGCTATTCACCGGCGGCGAACCTTCCCTGAACCTGGAAGCAATCAGATATTTTTTCACAAAAGCTGAAGAACTCGGAAAGCTGCCATATTCTTTTTATATTGTCACAAACGGGAAAGAAAACCAGGAAGAACTGGCGATCGAGCTCCTTAAATGGTGGCCGAAGATGGAAGAGAAGGATATGTGCGGCGTAGCTTTGTCATTGGATGATTACCATGACCCGCTTTATGATAACCCGGAAAACCACATCCTGCGCGGCTTGGCTTTTTATCGTGATGATAAGGAGTGGAACGGCAGGAAGGTGATACTTGTTAAAGAGGGCAGAGCCCAGAACCTGACAGACGTGGAATTTAAGAACTGGACGGAAAGCGAGCGGATCGATGAGGATGACGGGGTAATAGAAATGCTGTATGTAGCAGCCAACGGGAACCTGATCGGAAGCTGCGATATGTCTTATGAGCATATCGATTCTTTATCAGAATATACCGTGGATGACCTGCCGCACCTTCTGGAACTGCTGGAAAAAGAGAATGCCGCCTAAAAAGGCAGATTTGCGGCCACGGCTGCAAAAAAAATGGACTACAGCTTCGAAAGCATAAGGAGGATAAAAAATGCAGACGACAAAACAAATCAAGGCCGGATGGAATCCCGGCGAAAGAGATACGGCGCACTGCCACCTCTACAATTACGGCGTGATATTTCTGGATGAGCTGGGAAAGCCGGTCCGGAACATTCTCGAAACCGAAAAACTGTACCGGCAGTATGCTGCGAGCAAGGCCGAATAATAAAAAATCTGGAAGGAGAAAAATTATGTACAAATACAAAGTCAACAGAACCTTATCGCCATTTGATGTTGAACGACTCTGCTTTGAGCACGGGTGGTACCTGCAGGGCTCAAGGAAGGAATTTGAGGCGTTGCTTCAGATGACAAAAGAAAAGGAATATGTAAGTGATGAACTGCTGTTTACCATAGCTAAGAATATCATGGCACATTCCGTATCTGCTGTTAGGAACAATATATCCACGGAGCAGTTTCTTTCCTTCTGCATGAAAATGCTGCTGTCAAAGACAACCACCTGGTATTTCGTGGAAGATGAAGTTCCGAAAGTTGACGATGTGCCTAAGATGGAAGCAAAGACACCGCTTGGTACATTAACAGCTTACAAATCCACAGATCCGGCTCACCCCGGAATTTACATCGATCTCTGCCGGGACGACAAAGCAGTGCCGCTGGCACTCGTTGAGTATTCGGAAGACGACGTGGACAGCGATATTAAAGAAAACGCCGTTGTCACCAGGGTATGGGGTGACGGGGGCCAGGAAGATTATACGGAACGGATTATCCACGAAAACATCGAAAAGGCATTTGAAGCATTTGAGGAATAAAGAGCCGCAGTGCGGCAAGAAAGGAGAAAATATTTATGAGCATGAGCAAATGGGCGGAAATCAGGACTGATTTTGTAGATGACGATGATAACTTCCTGCGTGTCGATGCCTGGAAAACGGATACTGGCGATGAAGAAGGCGAGGTAATTGCCTATATCGACACGCTGTCCGGGCGTATCATTTATGCGGATCCGGATGCAATCACGGATGAGTATGCACAGGAGGAGATCATGGAAGCCTCGGAGCGCTATAAAAAAGAGCATCCGTACAGCGTAACGGAACTGGAATATTTCTGCAAAAGCGTAGTAGAGCATTCGCTGGACAGCTCCAGCGTAGAAGATGCCAAGGAAAACCTGCTCTCATTTGGTTTTGAGGACGGAGACATGAAGTTTTTCGGGTTCCCGGAATATATCGACGAGAAAACGGACGATGATAAGGTGAAAGGCATACGGGATCCTGAAGAAATCGGGCGCCTGCTGGGCGGTATCGTACCGTCACAGCAGACAACTTTTAACATGATTGATATTCCCGGAGTAAACCGCTGCATTGCATGTTCCGATGTTGACACCTGTGATGCGAATGTTTTTTACGGCTATGACGAAAAATTCGGAGAAATTAATCCGGCCAGTATATTCACCCTGTCGGAAATTTGCGAAACTGCCGCGAAGAATGGCGGGAAGGCTGTGCTTTCTAAAATTTCATTCGATAACATAGTTACTTATGGTGACTACGCAGCAATCATCCGCGTCAAATCACAGGACGGGTGGAGATATTATGTGATCAACAATGAATACAGCAGCATAACCGAAGTCGAACCTGCCGTGCTGTATATATTATCCCGCCCATCCATAAGGGATATGGATCCGATCGATTTTGACGGCGAGTATGACGGCACGACGGACGACTTCCAGTTTTTCGTAGGCTTCAACACAAAAGAATAGATCTGGAATAGGGTTTTAAAAATAAGGAGGAACAATATAGACAGAGAATACCTTGGGAGATTATGTGATGCCCGTGATACGCTTTGCGGGTACTGCGAAGCGGACGAATGCGGTAAATGCATTGTAACCAACCTCATCAACGACGCCTTTAATGAAATGCCGGAAGAAAATGAGGAGGAAAATTAAAATTGCATTTATTTTTTACCCCTATTCTGCCGGGGATTACCCAGTGAAAGGGGTTTAAAATATACGAGGAGGCTCTAAAATTGGTATTTGAAAAAACAATATTCATTGACCGGGAACTTTTGAAGAAATACAGCGATATGCTAAACACAGAGCCGGCCGATGAGGCCGAGTGCCTTGGAGAGGATGAAACGATTTCCTATACGGCCGATTTTGGGAACGGAATGGAAATGGACATCAAAATTTGCGGAGTCCAGTATGAAGAAGGCGGGAGCAATACCGCCTGGACGGAAGCGGTTTTATTCCAAAAAGGTTGTCAGGTTGCCTGTACGGACGTCTGTGATGAATTTGCCGGAGACTGGCAGCTGGATTATAACGGAGATACCTATATCGTCCATGTCAAGGAAAATCCGTACACAATAATCAGCTGGAGCATTACAGGCAAGCATGGAAAAAAGCAGCCATGCACTATGGCTGCCTGCAAAATAATGAAGGAACATTTTCACGGATTTGAAATCTGCCTGCCGGACGGCCGGTGTTTAAAAATCGGGTATGAAGATAACGAAACCGCATGCAGGATCAGCTTATTCGATCCGGAAGCGGCGGAAGCAGAAGGTAGGCAGGATATTGCAGAGACCGCTGAAATATGCGGAAATTTCATCCTGTTACACCCATAACCCATAAACATCATACAGCAATAACACCTATATCATATGCCAAAAGCGTCGGAAATCACCGGCGCTTTTCTTTTTGCACTTTAAAGCCGTTTTCCGACCGCATACTTTCCATGAAACGGTAAAACACATAGGAATTTGAGCAAAAGGAAAGGAAAATATTATGGCGAACATGACAATCAAAGAAGCAATCAAATGGCAGGAGGCTTTTAAGAACACCTATAAAGGGTTTCCTAAGGAATCAGAAGAAGCCTGCGACATGGCAATCCGGGCATTAAAAGCATATAAGCCTAAAAAACAGTTTGTCCTCTGCGAAACGGTTGAACGCGAGATCGCAACACCGGAATTCTTTGACAGCTATAAAGATGCTTACGAGGAGATGAAGAAACGCTTGTTTAAAGCTATCGGAATAGACGACGATGATGAACTGACAGAATATGAAGGCGATGCCATGCTGGATAATTGGTCCGCATACTGCGAAAATGCCAACCATGACAACTGTGATTGGAAGATATTCGAGATTTCCTGATAATGAAGGAGATAGCAGAGCAAATTGTATTGCCAACTTGTATTTGCTGCCGCACTCCGCAAGGAGTGCGTGAATCGAAATTGCGACAAACGGACGGGAAATATCACCTTTGAAGAATGTGAGGTAATCGAAAAGCTAAAGACATTCCAGCCGGCAACCCGGTTCCCTCAGTATTATTACGGATGTTATTTTCCGAAGTCGGAACTCAATCAGCTGGCCGCAAGCACTTATACGCTGCGCTATGTATCCGATAGAAGATGCGACAAGGAAGCTGCGGAAGCCATGGAAAAGCATTTCGAGGAAAGAGAAAAGCAGCTTCAAAGATCCATAGATGAATGCAGAAAGGCATCTAAAAATATTAAGGACTGGAGAAAAAAAGATTAGATAAAAAAACTTGAAGGGATTTATAACACAATCTTTGAAGGAAAAACAGTTCCGATAAATTAATTTGAAAGGACTAACCATGAAAAATACATTGGAAGAATTAACCAGAGAAAATGTAACCCACATCAACACTCATGGGCCGTTAACCGAGCAGGATGTCACTGATATCAATAATCTCAGTGAGCTGATTGAAGAAAGCAGCGGTTCAGGCCCGGCAGTCGGGGACTCGGTAGAAGTATTTACCCGTGAGGGGAGGTATTTCCCCAATGCACATATTGAAAGCATAAGTCCTGACGGCTTTGCGATAGCATGCTTATCAGGCGGACTTGCTTTTGTAAATAATAAGGGTGAAATGTCAAGAGTTTCCGGAGGACCATTCGAAAGCATCAATATCAATGATATGATCCCGAATGGCGATTATATCAAAGATTTTTATTACTTCAGGCCCGCGGCCTTCGTACCGGCGCATGCTTCGATAACATTTAAAGCCAAGGTTAAACGGTGGAGATATAAGGCGCTTGATCCTATTTATGGAAACTTTTCCGAAAAGGATTACAACCTGTATTATCACCACGAACGTCCTAAGGAAGCTGTCAGGCTGCATGGAAGCGACCGGCATTATGTAGGAAGTTACGGATACCGTACCAAAAATGACTACCTTGCATGGCTCACAACCTATAAAGGAGTTGAGTTTGAAAATGGTGCTGTTTTTGTGTATAAAATGGCGGAATACTTGATTGACAGAGCAAAATGGGACGAGCTTTCGCTTCCTACCGATACAAGAAGGATCAATAACAGTGTGATTCCAATTAAATATCTTGTCGATGATGAGAAACACATCATCACAGAGTACCGGTATACAAACGCCTGTCCGAGAAATGAATATTACGGACCTGAATACAGAGTTGCGCATGAGCGCATAGAAAAAGGGCTGATTAAGTATGAATTAATTCCCATTATCAACCAGCCATAGAAAAGGAGAAGAATATTATGAAATGTAAATGTTGTGGAAGCGAACGGTTTATCGCCCACCAGATTATCCGTGCGGATATCATGGTAGACGGAAATAACGAATTTAAGGAAAACCTGTTTGGAGGCCTGGAGGCTCACATCTATGACTCGGAACGCCCATACGGGCCATACACCTGCCCGGACTGCGGCGCGGAATACGATGAACTGGATGATGGCGCGGAGCCGACTAACATCCATCAGACCAGCTCAAGGACATGGGCCTACAATGATACCGGGAAACCGGTCGCAGTCAACCGGAAGGTGTATGCGACCTATATTTCAGAATGGGATGACGAGACAGAAGTACCGTCCCCATGCATCGTTAATCTCACCACGCACTGCATTGAGGAAATCCAGCGCTCCGACTTAGCCGTGGGTCTGGAGATCCTTACCGGCCGGTATGTAGATATCGGCCTGGAACGCTATGAGGTTGTGGAAGAAGAGGATTACGATCCGGATGACACACCTGATGCGTTTTACGAAAAACGCTAAAAACAACAAAACATTAAGGAAGCAGGTACATATATGGGAAGAAAAGTACATTGCACCAATGCAAGCTGTAAGCATTACCGCTCAGGCAACAGCTGCGACACGACCGTCAAAATAGGAGATAACGGAAAATGTTTCTCGTTTGAAAAAGGATTTCCCTATTATTTCCATATCGTATGGAATGCCCTTGGGAACAGTAATTACATCGACATGATCGATATTGTTTCCAACCCGGATTTACGGATTGGCCTGCACTATGTAATGGATTGCTTTGGCCTCGGTTATTGCGAAATGGAATGGGGAACCAGCAGGATGATCATGCTGAAAGACAAGGCAGACGGAGATGCACTTGGATATAAGCAAATTATCGAACGGGATGTGGATAATGAAAAATTTCGAAAACATCTGAATAATTTCAATGCAGGCATCCTTCCAAAAGCCAATCCGGATGGTCCCAAAGCGGATCCTGGGGAAACGAAGAATGTCGCACAAAAAAAAGGACCGAAGGAATTCGGCTGGTTATCACCAACCGGAGAATTTACAGAAAGCTCATTCGGAAAACATGAGGAATCCGCAATGCAAATATGCAAGGAAAAAGGTTTTGTAGACGAATACCGAAAATGGACCCAAAAACCAGGAAACAAAAGAATCAACTATCTGATGCGGGATTTTCTGCAGCACGTTAAAGGCTACTGCCTGATACACAATCCGTCTGGATTTGGAGGTTACATCGTTACAAATATGAAAAGCCTGACAAAGCAGCAAAAAGAATTCCTGTATACTTATTTCAAAGATATGGGCGACATGTTTAAAGCAGAACAATTTTATGAGAAATAGAGTCCGGAAATATTTAAGCGATGACCGGGCAGTTAACCGATGGAAAGTACCTGTATACTGAATACTGCAGAAAGAAAAACTTCCAGGCAGGAGACTGTAAGGTATCTTCGCGAAACTCCGATTTGATCTATTTCTAAAAAAAATAAGCCACCAGTATTTCATGGCTGAAGTCATGAGTCTTAGGCGGCTAATGACAAAGAAATCGCGAGACAATATTTAAAAGGAGAATAACAATGGCAAATTATTATGCAAAAACAAGAACAAACTACTTTGCTGTTACGGATGAAGCAAAACTCAAGGGAATTATGGAGAATGCGGATCCGGAGGCAACGCTGCACTCTGAGAATATTGACGGCAAAACAAAATACATGTTTTACTGTGACGGCAGTTTTGGCGGATACCCCGTCTATGATGAGGACGGGGATGTATGCGAAGGTGATTTTGATTCTTTCGCTAAAGACATCCAGAATATCCTTCCCGCTGATGAAGCGGTAATTATTAAGGAAATCGGATCGGAAAAATTCAGGTATCTTTCCGCATACTGTACAATCATCACAAAAGACAAGATTGAGACAATTGATCTTGATGTATGTGCAGAAAAATTCGTCCGCGAACTGCTGAAAGATGAGAAATGGTCGACAAGAATGGATTATTAAAATTTATCAGTTCTTCGACGGGAAAAACCCTTCCAATGCAAATCGGGGTGGGTAATTCAAGGAGGAGGTTATCATGAGTAGACATTCGACTCGAATAACAGTGCCGCAAACCATTGAAGACTACATGGAAAAGCACGATTTTATTCCTGCTGATCGGGATAAAATAAGACATTTCCTCCGGGATGTAAACGCGATAACCGCATCCATCACCAGAACTGAGATCAGGTGGGTGGACGTAAATGGCATCCCCGGAAAAACCGGACGCGGGAATATCGGAATTCAGGACAATTTTTCATAGCGCCTTATATTGGCACGTAAATTGAAATGTAAAAGGAGAAAATAATATGTCAAAGACATTAAAGGAATACGCAGTATATCACAAAAACATGCGTGACGCCCAGATTTATACCAATCGGGGCGATAACGAGGATATGACCTATGATTCGGCCGGTTGGCGTGATTTTACCGGCGATCCGCTGATTGACATCGTATCTGCAGAAAATGAGTATGAAGCAGTGGATATAGTGGCGGAAAAAGAAGGAATTCATAAAAGCAATCTTTATGCGGAACAGCATATTGCCAGCATGGCGGATGAGAATACCGGCTTAAGACTGGAAGCGGCCGCCTATAAAACCGATGAGGAAATCGGGGCGGAGGTCGAAATCCACACAGCGGGAGCTGTATCTGAAGCAATACAGGTATCCTGCAGCAGGGACGGCTCAAAGGTGAAGGCTTTGGGAAAATACATCCTAAACTGGAATGATGAATATCTGAACATGATCATCGTGGCCGGCCCCGTATCAGATGAAATGGCGAGGGATATCCTGCATGAAAGGATTGTAACCCGTCTCGTGGAGTTAAATGCCGTGGACAACAGGGAAAAGGCCGAGGAAATGTATCAGGAAGCTCTGAAGGAACTGAATGACCCAATGGCCGGAGATCTTCCATTTGCTGATACATTATCATTAAATCAGTGCGGTGCAAGTATCCGGTATGGCGGAGGCTATGAGGACCGATATGAAATTGTGGAACATGAACAGAGGCTTTACACGACAATCCGTTAAGGAAATCTTTCAGTGGAGGAAAAATAATATGGTACGATTAACAACACGGGAGAGATATCCGCACGGAGCAGAAGGGATATCGAAAGACGAGTTGACAGGAAGATATTGCCGAGGAACTTTTGAAGCCACGGCTTGCGTGGAAAAGTTGGCAGAATATGAGAATGCTGAAGAAGACGGGGTTCTCTTATGGCTTCCGTGTAAAATTGGAGACCCCGTCTATGCTATCAGAGAAAGCTGGAATGGATACAATGTTGACAAAAAGAAATTCAGCTATGCCATGATCGGAAAATTTGGGAAAACTGTATTCCCAACTGAAGAAGCTGCTTGGGAACAAATAAAATCAAAGGAGAAATAAGATCCATAGGTTTCATCTGGCCTGTGTAATCATATGGCGTCAGTAGTCTCTTTGCCTTCTGATATTACTACAAATATGGAGGAAAAACAAATAATGGAAAAAGTGGATTACAGATTCAGCGAACGAACCGTTATCGATATGACCAAACTTATGGCGCTATGCCTGGAAAAAGGATGGTACGGCATTGGTACAGCTGCAGAATTACGGCATATGGCGGAAGATGTGGGTGAAAACGACAATATCACATCTGCAGACATATATGAACTTGCCAAAAATATCATGCGGCATTCCGACATCTCTTCATTCGATGACGAGGAAGATTTTTTGGCAGCCTGCGTGACAGATATCTGGAAACATGCCGTGAAGAAAATTGTCGAAGTGGAAAAATACGATCCATCCGCTTACAAGATAAGGGAGATGACGCCTGTAGGCGAGCTTCTGGCATATCCATCACCGGATCCGGGACATCGAGGGGTACATGTCGATATTAAGCTTGACGGACATTCCTCTCCAATACCGCTTGTGCGTATCGAGCATGAAG
>CALXDE010000262.1 GCA_944386965.1 uncultured Oscillospiraceae bacterium | reverse complement strand
CCTCCCACACCTGGGTGTATGAGAACACCGAGCTGGGTACCTATGTGGACTACGAGCTGCTGGTGGAGACTTACACCGCTGGCGTGTCCGGCCGCACCCTGTACGAGCTCCTGAGCCGCTCCACCATTCAGGACTATGAGCTCACCCGCTACGTCGACGGCGTGGAGGTCAACCTGAGCAAGGATCTGCTGGTCCGCTCCAACACCAACAGCATCCCCAACACCGGCAACGGCGTGCTGACCCAGGTGTTCGTGGATCACGACGACATGGAGATCGTCATCACCTCCATCAACACCTGGCTGGCCCGCGCCAACAACGACTACAACGAGAACAGCGAGACTGTCTCCCTGCGCGTCTATGACCGCCTCACCGACGGCAGCACCGGCTCCACCAAGATCGTTGACTCCAACGACGTGGCCAGCGTGGTGGATGTCGTGGCCGATCAGTACGTGCTGGTGAACATGTCCGGTAAGGATTCCGGCAGCCTCGCCAACATGGACGTGGTCCGCGTCAACGACGTGGAGATCCTCACTGACACCGACGTCACCAAGTTCTCCAGCGGCGACGCCACCGATGTCAACAAGGGCTTCTTCGAGAGCCTGACCGCTGACGGCGAGGAGTACGACGCCTCCGCGATGGCCCGCTACAACAGCGACGTTCTGGACTACTACGATCACGACCTGCTGACCGACATGTCCTACAACGTCTACCTGGATCAGTACGGCTACGCCATCGGCGTTGACCTGTACGAGGGTACTCTGAACTACGTGTTCATCACCGGTTATGACCGCTCCGGCAGCAACATCTCCATCAAGACTGCTACCGCCGCCGGCATCTTCCTGGATGGTTCCATGGAGGAAATCACCGTCAACGTCACCAACACCAACAAGAACATCGACCGCGATGGTGTCGGCGGCAGCGACTACGACAAGTACGATCTGTGGACCAACAACCTGGCTTACAATGTCAACCGCTGGTTCACCTACACCGAGAACGACGGCGTGTACACCCTGCGTCCCGTGGCGGACGATGAGATGCTGATTACCAGCTATCCCTTCACCGCTCCCAACACTGAGGTCACCATCAACTGCGCCAACGTGTGGGTGGAGGACAATGTCGCTGACAACAACGGCGATGTCTCCAGAAAGCGCGGCTACGGCAACGACGACTCCATCTACATCACCGTGGAGCCCGGCAAGGTGGACAACAGCCCCGCTGACGGCGCCATCACCGAGGTTACCGGCCTGTACACCGGCGTCCAGAATGTGGACATCGAGATGGATGAGGCCTCCAACGGCGTGATTCCCGCCAGCGTGTTCACCGTCATCGACGATGACCAGTACATCATCGCTTCCATCGTTCTGGGTGAGGCTCAGGGCAGCATCGCCAACTATGCCTTCATCCTCGACGCCCCCACCAGCGAGCGCATCGACCGGGAGAACGACACCTATTACTGGGAGTTCGAGGCCATCATGGCCGGTAAGCTCGTGACCCTGGAGGCCCGCAGCAAGTACCAGAACACCATCACCGCTCTGAGCGCCAACGAGGGCCATGTGGCTGAGCTGCGCTTCGACGGCGACTATGTCACCAACGCCGAGGGCGTGCCCGTCGATATCGACGCCTTTAACGAGAGCGTTGACGCCGGCGACGACGAGGTCTACGATGTGGATACCGAGGTCCTCTTCGGCAACCGCATTAACACCGTCGACCTGTACCTGAACGGCCGGACCCTGCACACCGGCAACATCAGCACCGGCCTGACCTTCGTGGCTGACGCTCCCACCGTGCTGCGCCAGACCATCAACAACAAGTCCACCAAGACCGAGTACGCCTCCGTCCAGGATGCTTACAACGATCTGGGCGACGCTGATCCCGACGCTGCCGGCCTGCAGTTCAAGGGCCGCATCGTGGCCATCCTGAACGGCCAGGGCGTGGCTGAGTGGGTCTTCATCGACAGCTACACCCCCATCAACAGCAATGAGGCCGGCTACGGCGACAACGGCGACCGCATCACCAACGGCGACGCCACCCTGGTGGTCTATGACGGTTACACCGCGGAGTATGTCAACATCGACAGCGATGGCGATCTGGCTTACACCTTCGGCGTGCCCAC
Source organism: uncultured Oscillospiraceae bacterium (assembly GCA_944386965.1). Next base: position 2,587 of record CALXDE010000262.1, on the reverse strand, counting down.
CGACTGGAACGGCTACAACGTCACCTATAGCTACGCCGTGTATGTCAACGGCAACCGCGTGGCCCGCAGCGTCGTGCCCGAGGTCGGCACCGTGGTCCGCGGCGAGGTGGACGGCAACCTGTACCGCCTGACCTATGACAAGGGCGACGAGGTCATCGTCTACATCGACGATATCGCCATCGTCCGCGACCTGGATGTTGACAACGATGTTGCCGGCACCAGGGTCACCTTCGAGAACACCGCCAACGGCGACACCGGCGTCGATGACGACGTTCTCTCCGGCGTGGCTCCCGGCACCGTCGTGGAGCTCGCCATCGAGGGCACCAACATCGGCCTGCTGACCGATGGCACCATCGGCACTGAGACTGTGACCGAGTTCGTGAAGGGCGCGCAGTATGTGGTGTACATCAACGGCAAGGCTCTGGCTGAGCCCGTGACCTGCAAGACCACCGGCGTGCTGACCGCCTACTACACCGTCCAGAAGGGCGACACCGAGATCCGCCTGACCGACGTGCGCACCTGGACCCCCGATGAGGACCACGATCCCGACGACACCCTGATCGAGGACGTGACCTTCGAGGGCTTCACCGTTCCCGCCGCGCTGAAGATCGGCGACACCCTGCCCACCACCATCAGCTCCAGCACCGAGGGTGTGGAGAGCGTGAGCGTGGAGTGGACCCTGAACGGCGAGAAGAAGGTGACCGAGGTCACCGAGGCCGGCACCTACGCCTACACCATCACCGTGACGGTGGCTGAGGGCTACTATGTGGACAGCACCACCACCTACAGCGTCACCCTGAAGGGCAGCGTCGTGGTGGAAGAGCCCGCCACCGTGCCCGGTATCACCGTGACCCTGGGCCAGGCCAATGCTGACGGTGTGTACGACAAGATCCAGGTCAAGTACACCGGCAAGGCTCCCACCACCAGCGAGATCAAGGACGCCATCAACGCGGAGTTCCAGAAGCAGGGCATCGACAAGACCGCTTTCCTTTTGGACAGCAACAAGGTCTATGACGCCAATGGCATCCAGATCGGCGCGTACACCACCGCTGGTTCCGTCAGCGTGTACGTGAACGGCAATCTGGCTGGCACCATTGACGCCACCACTGGCGGCAAGGTTGACGCCATGGGCGCCACGGCCCTGATCGCCAAGGACACCAACGCCAACAAGGCTTTGACGCCCGACGGCTTCGGCCGGGTGACTGTTAATGGCAGCACCGAGGATGTCTACCTGGTGGACGCCTATCAGGTGACCCTGGATACCACCGGCCTGACCGCCACCTATCAGTACGGCACCGCCGCCGCGAAGAACTACAGCAGCACCAACACGTGGTTCGCCGAGGGCGCTGTGATTACCGTCACCGGTGACGCCACGGCGGAAGCTAACGTCAACAAGGTCACCCTGACCATCGGCACCGTGACCCAGACCAAGAACGCCGGCAAGGAGGCCGTCAAGTACGATCCCTTCACCGTGGGCGCTGAGTATCTGGACAAGAACTCCGACACCGCCATCACCGTGACGGAATCCACCAGCAACGAGCAGAAGGTCATGATCGCCGGCACGGTGTACACCACCACCGAGGACATTGCCAAGGACGGCATGGAGTTCGCCATCAGCTCCGGCGTCCAGACGGGCGACTACATCCTGGTGACCAAGGATGACAACAAGCCCGTTCTGTGGGCTAGCAGTGCTGTGACGGTAGGCAATGAGCAGGGTGACGACGGTGCTATGGTCATCAAGGTCCCCAGCGCCGCCTTTGCTGGTAACCCCTACACTGTCGAGGGTGTGGCGGACTACATCCTGCTGCCCGCCGCCCAGGTCGGCTTCGCCGATAACGGTGAGCTGGTCATCATCGCCGAGTACACGGAGAACGGTCTGGACCTCTCCAACGAGGCTGCCGCCACTAACAGTGGCATGAAGTACTTCGCGGTTGGGACCAACCTGACCATCGCGGCCAACGAGACGTATGCCAACGGCGACTACCGCATCACCATGAAGGTGGGCGACAAGGCCGCCGAGGCCGTGAGCGAGAACAAGCTGTATCAGTACGGCGTTGTGGCCTCCGATGACGCGGTTGTGTTCGATCTGGAAAAGGGTATCAGTAACCTGGCGCTCGCTGCGCAGACAGTCCGTTCCCAAGCTGTGGCTGCGACAGTAGAGGATACTTTCTTCGAAAATGATACTGATGCGATGTTTGCCAATCAAACTTACAAGTGGGTTACTGGAACGAGCGGTAACAGATTGGAAGGAAACTGTGAAGTTGACGTGACGCTGACTGCGGCGACAAACATGTACTTTGCAGAGGCTTCTGTGACGGGTACAACCGAGCGGACGTCTATGACAGTCAGTGACGTGAAGGTTTCCGATGATGGGAAAACGATGACCTTCACAATTACTTTCACCGCTTCCTGATTTCCCAACGCAAAAGAAGACCCCCGGGCTTCAAGCCCGGGGGTCCCTTTTTTGCTCAGTCACAGGCCATGAGTACCACAACATTGTACTTGACGTTCACCTCGTTCATCTGGTCGGCGGCGCTGTCGGCGTACCACTTCACGCCGTAGGTGGACCACTCCACGGTGGTGGTGG
>CALXDE010000261.1 GCA_944386965.1 uncultured Oscillospiraceae bacterium | reverse complement strand
CTTCAATTCGTAAAGTAGAAAAAGAGGCTGGGTTATCCAGCCTCTTTCTTAATCCAAAGAGCCTTTTAGGCTCTTTTTATTTTTCTTTAATCCGTAGCCTGTATTTACAGTTGTAGATACAAGCGTTGCTTTTATTGTGGGATTCTTTTCTTCTTTTTCCGTCAACAAATCTATCAATTCCTGGATAACATTTCTTTCCCGAGGTGTCAGATCAGTCACATCGATTATGACCTTATCATTCTTCTTCCGGCCTAAAAGCTCATCAGTAGTTACACCAAGAGCATCAGCTATTTTAACCAGCACTTCATAAGACGGCAATCTTGTCCCATTCTCATATGCTGAAACAGAAGAACCCGTTATGCCAAGCCTTGCGGCAAAATCCATTTGTGTCATTTTAATTGAGATTCTGTATGCCTTGATTCTGTCCCCTAAAGTTTGCATTTTGCTCACCTCAATTCAATTTATTGTACCCAAATAAACTATACATTTGGTGGAAAAATGCAAAACTTATAGTTGAATTATTTGTAGAATTGTGCTACACTATAAGTAGAATTAGAGGAGGAAGGAGGTGTGCATAGTGATTAGAGTTTGTAAAGAGAATCGGGAATCTGTTCTTGAGCAAGTAAGGAACGGAAACCTTGATGCCGCAATGCTCAGTACAACAAATCTAATAGATGAAATTATTCTTGCTATGTACACCGAAGGTATCCTTTCTTCTATCAGTCAGAGTATTCCAGACTACAGAGCACACAACACAACCATTCCATATGATCTCATTTGGGCTGCTGCGATTGCCGCTAAAATGAAGGTCAAAACAAGCCTTACTGATATTCCTTTTGCTTTAACCGATCACAGGACACTAGCCAAGCTCGGATATACTCTGATAGATACCGAGGGTAGGTTAGAACAGGGCTTAATGCAGGAAGGTAGCTTACGATTTTTAATTGGCAAATATACGCCAGATATTCTAATCCAGGGCTATAATTCAGCAGTTCAAAATCAAATTATGAAAAAGTTAGACATAGAAGCTAACATTCATATTTTGGATTGCACTGATCTTGAAGTAAATTATTTTAATGCCAATTATGAAGGGGCTGGTGTTTCTTATAGCAAACGCAGTCCTTCCGGTTTAGAAGAACGGGCCAGAGGCTACAAATTAGCAACTCTTAGAGGACTGGTAAAAGATACTGGTATCATAGAAGAAATCCGATTTGGCCCCATAAACTGCCACGATCTGGCACTCAGCGAAGAAATGATTCGTACCACGCCTATGTTGAAGCCAGGAGATATTCTGATAAACGACAGAGGTTTCTTATCTCGGGATTTAATTAACTATCTCAAAGAAAATAGAAAAGTTGATACCTATGTCCCATTAAGAAAACACATGCAGGCTTATGACATGGCAGTACAAATTGCCAAAGAAGAAAACAAGTGGGCAAAGCATCCTATCACTCGTTTCCCAACACAGAGGATTTGCTTGGTCACTGGCCTCGGCCCATATTGGGGAGATTATAGTAGTAACCACGGCCCTCCCAATGTTGATATCAATGCTTGTGTCGTTTGGGACATAGAGGCTGATAACTATTACGTTTTCGCTACGACGGATACATCTAAATCAGCGGCAGATATTTTGAAAACCTATAATCTGCGTCCCGAAATAGAAGAAGACTACCGACAGCTAAAAGAATTCTGGAAACTTGAAGATTTTAAGAGCACTAAGTTAAAGGTGATTACTTTCCACATTGTTGCCGTGCTTTTTGGGTATTTATTTTTCCAGCTTTATACGATGCTTCCAGAAGGTGAGCAGTATCTTGGTAAGTCGTTGCCGGTCGTATTGAAAAACTACATTGTCAAGGTACAAGGCTTCATCGTACTTTATGTTGGACTAGAGTTCGGGGTGATTACTTTACTTGAAATGATGAAGCTGTATGCTGTGTGTACAGCAGAAGTAAAGGCAAAATTGGATTGTATTATGGCGAAGTTGTGATTTTAGGGAGGATTTTTTGATGAAACGAGCAACCCTCTATATGCCATTATGTGCTTTGCTTGTTCTAATTACCGTAGTATTAACTTCTTGCAATCATGCAATAGAAAAAATTATATTGTCAACAAATGATTGTGAAATTGTTGTAGGCGAAACTTATCATCTTACATATTCTATTTTCCCTGATACGGCAGAAAATTCTGGGTTGAAATGGGAATCTGCCGACGAAACGGTTGCAGTAGTGGATGAACACGGAATTATTTCAGCGATATCTTCTGGACAAACAACAATTACCATATCATCATCAAACGGTATTATAGAATCATGTTCTGTAACTGTGTTACAAAAAACCGCATATGACAGTTTATCTGACGAAGAAAAAACTTTTGTTGATTGTTTGTTGAAGTATGCTTCTTCTTTCAAGAACCCTGCTTCAATTTCAATTCGAGCTATTATGGACATGTCGTTAGGGGTAGATGGCTCTGCATATTTTGTTGATATTTCAGCACAAAACGGATTCGGAGGAAACACAGTATCAACCTTTTTGTTATGCGATGACGCTAAAGTAGAGGGATTTCCCGAATATTCAAATGGAATTTTTGATATAGGTTCTCTCCCTTTGACTAATGATGATGATTTTGATTTACAACTAATAAATGATGCTATACAAGAAGAACTGAGCTAATATAAAAAGGAGAATATTGACATGGAAAAGCCCACAGGAAATAAAGTCTGGATAATTTTGTCGATTATTTCATTTATTGCTTCAATCGTTCTCTTGGGCCTTGGCATGGATAAAATGTTTAACTATGATAATGGAGAATTCTATCCATATGAGTACCATAATGCTTATGTAGGCGGAGATGCCTATAATTTTATTATCAATGGTAATTATGCAACCGGATTCTTTGTCTTGACTGCTATATCCACTTTAATGGGCGTAGGATTCATTGCAATTTACTACTTATCGAAAATAGCAAATGGACATGTACAACTACTGGCTGCCAATCAATCTACAATAAATAATATTTCTCAAAATACTCCTCCAGATTAAAGCGAATATTCTTTTGAATAATGAAACGGAAGGGGAATATTATGTATTTTATTGTGTCACTTATTTACTTGTTAATTTGCGGCTTTATTGCGAAATCTATTTCCTCTGGTCGGGGAATGAATGGTGGCTTTTTGTGGGGGTTTTTACTTGGAATTATTGGAATTATAGTTGTTGCCGTCAGACCAAACGATAAAAAATAACTTCCCACATCCTCCTAAGTATGGTACAATTAGGTATCATATTTAGGAGGATGATTTTATGGAATCTTTAGTTTCATATATGCCATATATTAAAGAATATATGAAACACCAATCTACAGTAGGCATTGTATGCGACAAATGTGGCAAAATAATAGATTGTTATTGTGATGAAGTGTTTCGTGACAAAGATTTCTTTTTTGAATGTCCTTACTGTAAATATAACGATTGGATCTCAACCCTAAACATAGCAAAAGAAATTAAAAAAGTCTTACTAAATAAATTCAATTTTTAGGAATAAAACCAAATACAGCTTTCCATTCTTTTAGAACTTCCTCCATCAATTCTTCCTTATTCCGAATAATTTTTCTCTTTTGAATTTGTTCAGACAATTTTTCTAATTCATCTAAATTTAAAAGTTTTACTGTTTTAATTTTTTAAACCTCCTTTCCATCCCCCGGCATTTGCCGGGGGATTATTGTTTACTTTACGAATTGAAGTGGAGGGATGGATTCCCCATTGACAATTCTCCTGTTTCCCGGTATAATGCCACGTGACGCGATGATGGGAAGAAGTAGCGCCGCAGAGTCCTGGCAAGAGAGCCCCTGGCCGGTGAAAAGGGGAGAGGGCGGCGGCGGGAATACATCCCGGAGCAGCGGCCCCAACGGACGAAAGGTCCCAGTAGGCGCCGCCGGGTACGCCCGATACAGCGCCGGAGGTCCTGTGTGCGGGACTTCATGAGGCTGTCTCCGCGAGGAGGCGGCGAAGCCAGAGGTGGTACCGCGTTTTGTTTGCAACGCCCTCTGTCCGAAAGGACAGGGGGCGGATTGTTTTTTGCGGTCGGCGGGCGGCAGAATGCGGTGTCTGAGAGTGCGTGCCGCGGAGCTGACAGCGGATGGAGGCTTTCATGGGAAAAGTCGTACTATATATCTCCCTCAGTCTGGACGGCTACATCGCTGACGCCGCGGGCGGTGTGGACTGGCTGGGCGGCGAGGAAGCCGCCTTCCAGGGGGACTATGGATACGGTGAATTTTGGAGCGGCGTGGGCGCTGTCGTCATGGGCGGACGCACCTACCGCCAGGTGCGCCGGGCGCTGTCGCCGGAGATATGGCCTTATGCAGGAAAGCCGGTATACGTTCTGACACGCCATCCTGAGGAGAACGCCCCGACGGGCGTCCATTTTCTACAGGGAAATGCCGCGGAGCTGGCGCGCCGCCTCAGGGAAGCGGTGGACGGCGCGGTCTGGATCTGCGGCGGCGCGGATGTGGCGGAGCAGTGCCTGCCGGAGATCGAGGAGTTCCGCCTGAGTGTGATGCCGGTGCTGCTGGGGGCGGGGATTCCGCTCTTCAGGCCGGGACTGGAGCGCCTGCCCCTGTCGCTGGGAAACCAGCGACAGGAGAATGGCGTGGCAGAGCTGATCTACCGCAGAAGAACAAAGCAATAAATAGAACTCAATCAATACATAAAACATAGAGGAGAATGGATATGAAAGTGTACGAGGAACTGCAGGCCCGGGGCCTCATCGCCCAGGTCACCAACGAGGAGGAGATCCGGGAGATGGTCAACAACGGCAAGGCCACCTTCTACATCGGCTTTGACCCCACCGCCGACAGCCTGCATGTGGGCCACTTTATGGCATTGTGCCTGATGAAGCGGCTCCAGATGGCCGGCAACAAGCCCATCGCCCTCATCGGCGGCGGCACCGGCTACATCGGCGACCCCTCCGGCCGCACGGACATGCGCAATATGATGACCCCGGAGACGATAGAGCACAACTGCAACTGCTTCAAAAAGCAGATGGAGCGGTTCATCGACTTCTCCGAGGGCAAGGCCCTGATGCTCAACAACGCCGACTGGCTCTTAAAGCTCAACTATATCGAGCTGCTGCGGGAGGTAGGGGCCTGCTTCAGCGTGAACAACATGCTCCGGGCCGAGTGCTACAAGCAGCGCATGGAGAAGGGCCTCTCCTTCCTGGAGTTCAACTACATGATTATGCAGTCCTATGACTTCTACTACATGTTCCAGCACTACGGGTGCAACATGCAGTTCGGCGGCAACGACCAGTGGAGCAACATGCTGGGCGGCACGGAGCTCATCCGCCG
>CALXDE010000260.1 GCA_944386965.1 uncultured Oscillospiraceae bacterium | reverse complement strand
AGAAAGAGAGCCGTCCGGACGTTGGCCCGGACGGCTCTCTTACCGCTAGAAAGGCCCGGCCCCCGCGTCAAGCGGGGGCCGGGCCTTTCTCGTTCACCTGGCAGGGATCAGCGGCTCTCCGGCGCCGTCACTGCCCGCTCTGAAAGTCCGCCTGGATCTGCTCCATCATGGTACCAAAGATCGCCAGGTACTCCCGCAGGACCGGGTGATGCGCATTGGCTTTGGAGTAGAAGCAGCTGACACGTGTGAGCGTATCCGGAAGCGGTCTGTTGACGAGCCCGTAGTGATCGTTGTACGCCCTGGAGTGGGGGATCACGGTGCTGAAGGCGTTGGTGTGGGCCACGATCTCCCGCCGGCTGGTGATGGACTGGACCCGGATGATCCTCTCCGGATTGATATACCGGCGCATCGGTGTATCCAGTATCGTCACATCCTCTGACGTGATGTAGTCCACAAAGGGGTATGACCGCAGCTTCTGGGGATCGAACCGGCCCGGCGCGGCCAGGGGGTGCCCCTTGGCCAGGTGGACGCACGTGGGGGACTCCAGCATCTGTATGTATTGCAGACGATGCTGCTTGCAGATGTGGTTCAGATCCATACTGCCGCCGCTGAACAGGATGCACAGGTCGTACACCCCCATGGAGACCAGCTCGATGATATTCTTCTTCGGCTCTGAGAAGCACGTAAGCTGAACGCTGGGCCGGTCCGCGTACCGCTGGCACAGAACCTCAAAGGCCTCCAGGGCGGGAATGCAGTTTGCCGCGTTCATAGTAAAGCGGCTGACCTGCTGCCCGGTGGTCTCCGTGAGGAGGGCGTCCAGCTCCGACAGGACGCCGCTGGCCCTGCGGATGAGCTTGGCCCCCTGGGGCGTGGGGACCATCCCCGTGTTGGTGCGCAGAAAGATCTCGATCCCCAGCTCCCGCTCAAGGCCCTTCAGGGCCCCGCTGATGTTGGGCTGGGACAGGAACAGGTTTCGCGACGCCTGGGAGATGGACCCCGTCTTCGCGATCTCAAGCACGTACTGCAACTGCTGGATGGTCACCGCTTCCGCCCCCTTTCCGCTACCTTACCCTTGCCCTGTGGGGTAAGTCAAGACCTATTTTCGCCCTCCGACCGGTATCCGTTTTCCTGATGGCCCCATAAATAGGATATAATTTACATTTTTGGACCGATATCCTACAATTTGTTTATAGTAAATGCACAGCCGTGCAAGAAAATCGGAAGGAGAAGCGAGCATGGACAATATGGCGTTTGTACGCGGCGCGGCCGAGCGGAAGTTTTCCGTGATATCCGACCTGAACCGCCGGATCTGGCAGGCGGCGGAGGGCGGCTACGAGGAGAAGGAGAGCTGCCGGGCCATTGTGGAGGCGCTGCGGCAGGAGAGGTTCCAGGTGACGGAGGGCGCCGGCGGCATCCCCACCGCCATCGAGGCCACCTTCGGGAGCGGGCGCCCGGTCATCGGCATCCTGGGCGAGTACGATGCCCTCCCCGGCCTGAGCCAGCAGGCGGGCGTGGCGGAGCCCTGTCCCGTCCCCGGGAAAACCTGGGGACATGGCTGCGGCCACTGCGCGCTGGGCGCCGGCGCGGTGGGGGCGGCCATCATCGTCAAGGAGTGGCTGGAGGCCACCGGCACGACCGGTACAGTGAAGTTCTTCGGCTGCCCCGCTGAGGAGAACGGCTTTGGCAAGGGCTTCATGGCCCGGGAGGGCTGCTTCAGCGGCCTGGACGCCGTATTCTCCTGGCACCCTGCAGCCCGCAACATGCCCTTTGCCTGGCGCATGTTGGCCAACTACAAGGTCCGCTTCGACTTTACCGGCCGCTCCGCCCACGCGGCGAACTGTCCCGAGCAGGGCCGAAGCGCCCTGGACGCCTGCGAGCTGATGAACGTGGGGGCCAATTACCTGCGGGAGCACATCACCACCCAGGCCCGGCTGCACTACGCCTACCTCGACTGCGGAGGCGAGGCGCCCAATGTGGTGCAGGCCCACGCATCTCTTCTGTACGTTGTCCGGGCGCCCAAGCTCAGCGACTGCACCGACATTCTGGAGCGCCTGAAGAAGATCGCCCAGGGCGCCGCCCTCATGACGGAGACCAGCGTGTCCTGCACGGTGCTGGGCGGCATGAGCGACATGATCCCCAACCCGACCCTCTCCGCCCTCCTAAGCGACTGCCTTGTCAAGCTGGGCGGCCCCGACTTCGGGGAGGAGGACTTCGCCGTGGCCCGCCGCTACCTCGACATCCTCAGCCCCGAGCAGCGTGCCCGGGTCATCGCCGAGGGGGCGAAGCTCAACGGCGTGAGCGAGGAGGAGTTTGCCCGCCATCCGCTGCACACCGGCACGATCCCCTTCATGCCGGGGATGCTCAAGCGCGTCGTGCCGGGCTCCACGGACGTGGGAGACGTCAGCTATCAGGTCCCCACCGCCCAGATCAACACCGCCGCCGCCCTGATTGGCACGGACGCTCACACGTGGCAGTACACCGGCCAGGTGGGCACCGGCCTGGGAGACCGGTCCGCCCAGGCCGCCGCCCGGGCCATCGCCCTGGCCTGCGCGGCTGTCTATGAGGACCCGTCCGTCGCGGCGAAGGCGAAGGAGGAGCTGCTGGAGGAGACCGGCGGCCAGTACAACTGCCCCATCCCTGCCGAACTCTCCTACACAGACCTCATCGCCTCGCAAAATTAAATGGGAGGTAGATCATATGACGAAGGAAGTACAGGTCCCCCTCAGCCACAAGCGCAAGATTATCATTCTGACAGGAATCATCACCGGTTCTTTGGCTCCAACGTTCTATTCTTTGCCCGGGGCAACGCCCTGCCTTCTGTTCTGGCCGAGTTTGGCGGGATGCAGTTTTATGCGCTGTGCTCCATTGTCGCCGTGCTCACCATGGCCGTCTGTACGCCTATATCGGGGCGGCTGGGAGCCATGTTCGGCAAAAAACCACTCTACACAGGCGGCCTGGTGGTGTTCTGTGTCTCGCTGCTGGGGTGCGCCACTGCCGCCAACATGTGGCTCTACATCTTGTTTATCGCGCTGTCCGGTGCGGCGCAGGGCTTTATCAGTGCGTTCAATAATGCGATCATCGCCGACGTGGTGACCGCGGAGGAGCGGCCCAAATATGTCAGCTATAACTCCACCGCGTCAACGGTGGTCCAGTTGGCCGGCCCTCTGCTTTCCGGAGTGCTGGTGGATCAGTTTGGCTGGCGGGCTATGTTCCTGGCAGGTGTGCCTTTCCCCATCATCGCTTTTCTGCTGATGCTGCGGTTTTGGCCCGACGCGAAGCTGGAAGCGGAGAAGAAGCAGCGTATTGACGTATGGGGTGCCATCGCCTTTTTGTGCGCCGTTGTGCCGCTTCTGGTGCTGCTCTCCCTGGGCGGGACCATGATCCCCTGGGGGTCCTCCGCCTGCTTTGGCCTGCTGGCGGTCTCTGTCGTGTTCGCGGTGATCCTCGTCCGGGTGGATACCCGGCATGAGGCGCCCATGATCTCCTTCTACATGTTCAAAAATCGGAATTTCCTGCTGCTGCTTTTGGCGACCTTCCTGTTTGGTCTGGGAAATTCCATGGGCTCCTACCTGCCCTACTACTTCCAAAACGTGGTGGGAATGTCGGCGTCGCTGTCTGGTACCTTGACCACACCCCGGTCTGTGGCCACGATGATTGCCACCGCCCTGGTGGGCGCCGTCATGTCCAAGACCGGGAAATACAAGCAGCCTCTGCTCTTGATGCTGGGGCTGAGCGTGGCTTCCTACGCGGCGATGGGCTTCTTCTTTACCCCCACCACTGGTATCCCCGCCATCCTGGCCGCCACGACCATTAACGGCTTGGGAAACACCGCCATGATCGTCGCCGTGATCTCCATCAGTATGATGGTGCTGTCGAGAAAAGATATCGGCGTCGGCGTTGCTTTGATCACCTTTGTGACGAGCCTCGCCGGTTCCCTGGGCAACGCTATCGGAGGACTTTTGACCAACGGCGCTTGGTCGGGCATTGCTGTCCCCGAGCAGATCCAGGCCGCCCTTACCCCGGAGCAGCTGGGGCAGTTCTCCTCCGCGTCCATCCTGAAAAATCAGGACGCTCTGGACGCTATCCGGGTCTCTCTCCCCACCGAGCTGACAAGTCAGTTTGACAGTATGATCGCCTCCTTCCGGGAGACGCTGGGCCGTGGCGTGGACGGATTGTTCCTGG
>CALXDE010000259.1 GCA_944386965.1 uncultured Oscillospiraceae bacterium | reverse complement strand
ATCGTGATGGTTGGTTCTTCATGATCGTCCGGCTTATGCCCCATGGCGATCTTCTTTTCCCGGATCTTCCGCCGGAGTTTTTTATCCACGATTGGCCGCAGCCCTCCGGGGCGGGGCGGCTGGCTCTGTTCCCGGAAGATGCCGGCCAGGTGGTGGAGCAGCTGGGCGACTGACTGCGCAACGGGAAAAAGATCCCGGTGATCCATATGCTCCACAAAATACTGTGCGTACTGGTTGCCCTGCTCCGCCGCCTGCTGGAACCACTGCCGCGCGGCTTGCCGATCCTCTGGGACATCCTCTCCCAGCAGGAGGAGCTTGCCGAGGGCGTACTGGGCATATTGGTTTTCCTGTTCCGCGGATGCCGTCAGCCAGCGGACGGCCCCATCCGCATCCTTGGGAACGTCCTCCCCCTGAAGGAACAGTTTCCCAAGGCGATACTGCGCATGCTGGTTTCCACCCTCCGCCGCGCATTCCAGCCATCGGACAGCGGCGGCTGGATCACGGGGCAGCGTTGTTCCGGAGAGATACAGCTGGCCCAATGTGAAAGCGGCGGAGCAATTTCCATGCTCCGCCGCCTTCGTCAGCAGTTCCACCGCCTGGGCCGTATGCTCCGGCGCGGCGTTTGGATCTCTGAGGATGATCCGCGCACGCCGGTATATCTGCTCCCATGAGGTGCGCGGCGCTCCGCTGTCAGGAGGGAGTTCTTCCTCCCGGACGGCCCCCGGCTCCGGCTGCGGGCCGTCTCCTTCCTGTTTCGGTAGCGCCTCCTCCCCATGATCCTCCGGGTGGAATATCTGCCGCAGTTCTCCCAGCCGCACCGCCTCCCGGATGACCATGTTTTTGATGGGCTTGAACTCCTTCTGCCGGGAGAGGGGCAGGCGCTCCGGCAGGTCGTTTTTGTAGGTGCGCAGCACCTCCTCCCGCAGTTCATACCACAGGTCGTAGGCTTGGGCGACGCGGGGATCTCTGGCCAGCTCGTCCACGATCTCATCCACCACAGCCTTCAGCGGCGCTTTCAGGTAGCCGTACTGTTTTTTGCCGCTGGTGAACCGCAGGCGTTCCGCCAGATGGGTCATCAGCTCCTCGACGCGCGGGTTGTCAACCGCCCCCTCCTCCATGCGGTGGATCAGCTCCCGCATCACTGCCTGGGCGTCCCGATTCAACGCATCCCGCCGCTGGGTCTGCTGCCGGTAGAGCTCCGTCAGATCCTGCCGGAAGATCTCTCCCACCAGATCGGACTTGATCTGGGCGATGCCCTCTCTCGTCAGGTAACCGGACTTGCCGTCCGCGCTGTAGCAGACCATGTGGACATGGGGGTGATGGGACTCATCGTGGAAAGCGGCGTACCACCGGAACTGCTCCCAGGGAATTTTCATGGCCTGGGCCATCTCCATGGCGTATCCGGTGAGCAGGCTTTTCCACCGTTCCGCGTCATCGTAGCCCAGCCGGGCGGCGTCCTCCCGCCGCAGGGAAATGATCGGGAGCCACACATTGCCGGGGTGGTGTGCGATCTCCTCCGCCACCTGGGAGAGTGTCAGGGACTCGTCCGAGCCGGTGAACAGAGCGTGGGCCCCCGTGCGCTGGGCACGGGGGCGGCCGGCGATGTACTGGACATAGTTTTCTTTCTTAGAGGCCCGGTCATAGTTATCCTCCAGCGCCCTTGTGATGAACTCCGAGGCGTTGCCCCGGGTGGGTGCGGCAGTGTAGTCCTCATACTCGAAGGTCCCCCGGCTGAGGGGAAAATCCCGGAGAAGGCGCTCCACCATCTGCCGCTGTTTCTCTGTGGCGGGCAGTTGGGCCTTGTCGGAGGCGATCCGCTGAGCTCCCTCCCGGGTCGCCATGTACCGGACGTAGTTGCCCAGGTGGGCGGCGGCTCTTTTTGAGCCGCCCTGAATGTAGGGGCACTTGAAGATCAGACGAGGCACGCATATCACCGCCTTATATCGAACAAAATAACCGCACGATTTGATTGACAATATCGTGCGGTTTTCGTATAATGAGGATAGCAGGAACCACACGATAACTGCTGGAGGTGTTTGAGATGATCGTGACAGCAACGGAGTTCAAATCCAATCTGGGGAAGTATCTGGACATGGTCGCCACACAGGATGTGTATATCACGAAGAATGGGAAGAACATCGCCCGCCTGACCAGTCCCTCCAGCAATAAGCTGGCGGTGCTGGACGAGCTGGTGGGCGTCGCGTCCCAGGTGGACGCGGGTGAGGACACGATCCGGAAGGAGCGTCTGGCGCGGCAATGAGGATCATGGTGGATACCAATGTGCTTTTGGACGTCCTCCAGAAGCGGGAACCGTTTTTTGCGGATTCCTACCGCGCCTTGCGGAAGGCGATTGAGGAGGAGGCGGAATGCCTGCTCTCTGCCTCCGCGGTGACCGACATTTTCTATGTGCTGCGAAAGGCGCTGCAGTCTCCTCAGCAGGCACGGGAGCGTGTGGAGCAGCTGGCCGCGCTGGTCACCTTCGCCGATGTGACCGGGATGGACATCCACACCGCACTGTCCCGGGATATGCGGGACTTCGAAGACGCGGTGGTGGACGCGGTGGCGGAACGGAACGAGGCCGACTGCATTCTCACCCGGAACACAAAGGACTTTGCCGGCTCCACTGTGCCGGCAGTTACACCCTCTGATTTTCTGAATAACTGAGACACAAACGCCGCCGTCCTGCTTGGACGGCGGCATTTCAATTCGCACCTTTTTGATAGTCGACGGCGTCCTCGAGGGAAATCCTGCCTCGGGTCTCCTTGACCTCCCGGACACACCTGC
>CALXDE010000258.1 GCA_944386965.1 uncultured Oscillospiraceae bacterium | reverse complement strand
TGGACACCATCCTCACCCGCGGCGGCATCAGCTCCATGATGGCCACCGTGGCCCTGGTCATCATCGCCAGCCTCATGGGCGGCGCGCTCCAGGCCAGCGGCGTGCTGACGGTGTTCGTGGAGAAGGGGCTGATGCGCCTGATCAAGCGGCGCTCCGCCCTGGTCTTCGTCACCATGATCTACAGCTACTTCATTCTCCTCATCTCCGGCAACCAGGTCCTGGGCCTGGTGATGGCCGGCCCCACCTTCCAGGAGGCCTATGACGACATGGACCTGCACCGGAAGGTCCTCTCCCGGGCCATGGCGGACACCACCACCGTGGCCGCGCCCCTGGTGCCGTGGAGCACAGCCTGCGCCTATACCATGGGCGTGCTGGGGGTCACGGCCGCCTATATCCCCTACGCGTTCCTCTGCTACACCGTTCCCATTTTCACCATCATCTGCGCGCTGACGGGCTTTGGCACCTGGCACAAGGATGGGACGCCCTATTGGAAAAAGAAAAAGGCTTCTGCTTGAGCCGCGTCTACTGAAAAGGAGGGTTTATCATGCGAGATTTTGAGCCCAAAAAGATGAAAGCCATCACCTTTACCGGCATCCGGCGGGTGCTGGAGAAGGCCAACCAGATGGAGGCGGCGGGCCAGTCCATCGTCCACTTCGAGATCGGCCAGCCCGACTTCGTCACCCCCCAGTACATCCGGGATGCCGCCTGCGCCTCCCTGCAGAAGGGCAACACCCGCTACACCTCCAACTACGGCACCCTGCCCCTGCGCAAGGCCATCGCCGAGAAGCTGGAGCGGGAGAACGGCATCCACGCCGATCCGGACGGGGAGATCATGGTCACCGTGGGCGGCGAGGAGGCCATGGCCGCGGCCATCCTGGCCCTGGTGGACGCCGGGGACGAGGTGATCCTCTCCGACCCGGGCTACTCCCCCTACGACAGCATGGTGAAGATCGCCAACGCCGTGCCGGTGTATGTGCCGTTGCTGGAGGAGGACAACTGGAGCTTTGATCTGGAGGCCCTGGAGCGGAGCATCACCCCCCGCAGCACCCTGCTGATGCTCACCTCCCCCAGCAATCCCACCGGCACCATGATGGACCGGGAAAGTCTGGAGCGCCTGGCGGAGATCTGCATCAAGCACGACCTCATCGTCGTGGCCGACGAGGCCTATGAGCGGGTGCTGTACGACGGGAACACCCACGTGTCCATTGCCAGTCTGCCGGGCATGTGGGAGCGGACGGTGACCATCCACTCCTTCTCCAAGAGCTACTCCATGTGCGGCTTCCGCATCGGCTACATCGCCGCGTGCAAGAACCTTATGCGCATCCTCATCCGCTGCCACCAGAAGATCGTCCTGTGCGCCACCAGCTTTGCCCAGGACGCGGCCCTGGCGGCTCTCCAGGGGGAGTCGGACGAGATCCCCCACATGCTCGCGGAGTTCGACAAGCGGCGCATGCTGATCTACGAGGCCTTCCTCAAGCTCCAGATCCCCTGCAACAAGCCCCAGGCCGCCTTCTATGTCTTCCCCAACGTCAGCTGCCTGGGCATGGACGGCGACGAGTTCTGCAACCGCTTCCTGGAGGAGTGCGGCGTGGCCTGCGTGCCGGGCAGCGAGTTCGGTCCCCACGCCCGCAACAACGTCCGCATCTCCTACGCCACCTCCCTGGAGCAGTGCCGGGAGGGCATGGCCCGCCTGGAGCGGTTCGTCCAAAAGGTCCGCGCCGGCCAGTGAGAGAAGGGGGTGCCCATGTCCTACCGCATTTTTGTCATCAATACCGGCTCCACCTCCACCAAGATCGCCCTTTTTGACGGGGAGGCGGAGCGCTATTCCAAGACCATCGACCACTCGGCCCAGGAGCTGAAGAACTTTGCCACCCTGGCCGACCAGATGCCCTACCGCCGGGCGGCCATCGACGGGGCCCTGGCGGCGGACGGGGTGGCGCTGGAGGGGATCGACGCCGTGGCCGCCCGGGGCGGCACCTTCGGCTACGCCAAGGGCGGGGCCTATCTGGTGGAGGAGAATCTGCTGGAGGCCTGCCGCCACCCCATCACCAACCACCCCTCCAACCTGTCGGCCATCCTGGGATACGCGTTCGCCCGGGAGCTGGGGTGCAGCGCCTATATCTACGACGCCGTCTGCGTCAACGAGGTGCGGGACCTGGCCCGGGTCACGGGACTCCACGACGTGCTGCGCCGGCCCTTCTCCCACGTGCTCAACACCCGGGCCGTGGCCCGGCAGCGGGCGGCGGAGCTGGGGCGGCGCTACGAGGAGATGAACTTCGTGGTGGCCCACCTGGGGGGCGGCATCAGCATCAACGTCCATGACCACGGCCGCATCGTGGACCTGGTCTGCGACGACGAGGGGCCCATGTCCCCAGAGCGGGCGGGCCGTCTCAACGGCAAGGCCTTCATCGACCTGTGCTTCTCCGGGAAGTACGACAAGGCCGGCGTCATGCGCCGCATCCGAGGCGCCGGCGGGCTTATCGACCACCTGGGCACCAGCGACCTGAGGGAGGTGGAGCGGCGCATCGACCAGGGGGACGACCGCGCGGCCTTCGTGCTCTCGGCCATGAGCTACCAGATCGCCAAGGACATCGCCGCCCTCTCGGCGGTGGTGACGGGCCAGGTGGACCAGATCATCCTCACCGGCGGCGGCGCCCACTGCCAGAAGCTGGTGGACCCCATCCGGGAGCGGGTGTCCTGGATCGCCCCGGTGGCGGTGGTGCCCGGCGCCATAGAGATGGAGGCCCTGGCCCGGGGCGTGACGCGGGTGCTGGACGGCACAGAGCAGGCCCATATCTATGAGAAGGAGGCGTGAGCCCCATGTATCAGAATTTTGACGCGATCCTCGCCGCCGCCCGGGAGCTGCCGGTGAAGCGGACGGCCTGCATCGCCGGCGCGGCGGACGGGAAGATCCTCCATGTGGCCGCGGAGCTGGTGAAGGAGGACCTGTGCCGGGTGCTTCTGGTGGGGGACCGGGCGGAGATCGAGCGCCTGGCCCCGGAGCAGGGGCTGGATATTTCCGCCGTCACGGTGCTCCACGAGCCTGACGCGGCCCAGGTGGGCCGCGCCGCCGTGGCCCAGGTGCATGGCGGCGCCGCGGACATCTTTGTCAAGGGCAAGATGAACACCAGCGACTTCCTGCGGGCGGTGCTGGACAAGGAGGTGGGCCTGCGCACCGGCGACAAGCTCAGCGTCCTGACCTGCTACGATGTGCCCGGGCAGAAGAAGCTGTTCTTCCTCACCGACGGGGGCATGATCGTGGCCCCCACCCTGGAGGACAAGGCGGTGATTCTCCGCAACGCCGTGGGGGTCCTCCACAACCTGGGCATTCCCCGGCCTAAGGTGGCCATCCTCTCGGCCAATGAGAAGGTTTCTCCCGGCATGCCCTCCACCGTGGACGCGGCGGAGCTGTGCGCCATGGCGGAGCGGGGAGAGCTGCCGGAGGCGGTCTACGAGGGGCCCATCGCCTTCGACGTGGCCATGCGGCCGGACGCGGCGGCGGAGAAGGGCATCGAGAGCCGGGTCAGCGGCGACGTGGACCTGTTCCTGGTGCCCAATATTGAGACGGGCAACTGCCTGGGCAAATCCATCGGCTATTTCGGCGGCGGACAGACCGCCGGCATTGTCATCGGCGCCAGCCGGCCCGTGGTCATGTCCTCCCGGGCCGCCTCCATCAAGGGGAAGCTGACAGCCATCGCGTGGGCGCTGCTGGCCTGCGGAAAGGAAAAGGAGAGTGAAGCGCGTTGAGTAAGGCATATATCGATCCGGAGCGGTGCAAGAGCTGCGGCCTGTGCGTGGCCTACTGCCCCAAGCAGGCGCTGGAACTGACGGATGAACTCAATTCCAGGGGTTATAAGCATATCCGCGTTCTGGAGGAGAAGTGTATCGGGTGCGGCACCTGCTACACCGTCTGCCCGGACGGGGTGTTCACCATTACAGAGCGGTAAGGAGGGAAACTATGGGTGATATGATCAAGGGCAACGTCGCCGTTGCCGAGGCCGCCGTTCGGGCGGGCATCGAGGTCTACGCCGGTTACCCCATTACCCCCTCCACGGAGGTCATGGAGTATCTGTCCGACCGGCTGCCGGCGCTGGGCCGCACCTTTATCCAGGCGGAGAGCGAGCTGGCCGCCATCAACATGTGTCTGGGGGTTTCCGCCTGCGGCCGCCGGGTGCTGACGGCATCCTCCGGCCCGGGCATCTCCCTGAAGCAGGAGGGCATCTCCTACATGGCCCAGATGAACTTCCCCTGCGTGATTCTCAACGTGGTGCGCTGGGGCAACGGCCTGGGCTCCCTGGACGGGGCCCAGACCGACTACCTGCGGGAAACCCGGGGCGGCGGCAACGGGGACTACCGCAACATCGTCCTGTGCCCCTCCACGGTGCAGGAGACGGTGGACCTGATGTACGAGGCGTTTGACATCGCCGAGAAGTACCGCTGCATTGTGGTGGTCATGACCGACAGCGGCCTGGGCCAGATGATGGAGCCCTGTGAGATGCCGCCCTTCCGGGAGATCAAGAAGTGTGACTGGGGCCTGGACGGCACCTATCGGGTCAAGCGCCCGGATTTCCTGGGCCGGGATATTCCCGGCGAGTCCAGGGAGTACATCAGGAAGGTCCAGACCATGCGGGACAACGAGCAGCGCTGGGAAACCTGGGGCGCGGAGGACGCGGAGTACATCTTTGTGGCCTTCGGCATGTGCGGCCGGGTGATGAACGGCCTGGTCCGGGAGCTGCGGGGCGCCGGGGAGAAGGTGGGGCTGCTGCGGCCCATCACCGCCTGGCCCTTCCCGGAGAAGGCGTTTGAGGCCCTGCGGGAGAAGAATCCGAACCTGAAGGGCTTCATCACCGTGGAAACCAACGGCGAGGGCCAGATGGTGGAGGACGTGGCCCTGTGCGCCAAGAAGAGCGGCCTGGGCCACCTGCCGGTGTACGCCCTGCCCTACGCCTGCGGCGTCCCCAAGGACGACGTGGTGAAGGCCGACTTCGCGAAAATCCGCTCCGGCGAGATCAAGGAGGTGTTCTAAATGGCGATTGAGAGGCATGTTCCCTCCCTGTGCAACTACGCGATGTTCTGCGCCGGCTGCGGACACGGGGTGCTGCTGCGCCTGATCTGTGAGTGTCTGGAGGAGTTCGGCCAGGCGCAGAACACCATCGCCGCCATCGGCGTGGGATGCAGCTGCCACCTGAAAACCGGCATCAACTGCGACCTGGTCCAGTGCCCCCATGGCCGGGCCGGCGCGGTGGCCACGGGCATCCGCCGGGCGGAGCCGGACAAGTTCGTCTTTACCTACCAGGGCGACGGCGACGCCTATAACATCGGCATTGCCGAGACGCTGAACGCCGCCTATCGCAACGAGAATATCTGCGTGTTCGTGGTCAACAACAACAACTTCGGCATGACCGGCGGCCAGATGAGCTGGACCACCATGGAGGGCCAGGTCACCGCCACCTCCCCCCACGGCCGGGACATCACCCTCACCGGCGCTCCCATCAAGGTGCCGGAGATGATCGCCCACAGCTTCCACCCGGCCTATGTGGCCCGGGGCGCCGTCACCACTCCCAAGGAGATCAACCGCCTGAAGGGGTATATCAAGAACGCCTTCCAGGCCCAGCTCAACCACGAGGGCTACTCCATGGTGGAGGTGCTGAGCACCTGCCCCACCAACTGGGGCATGGACCCGCTCAAGGCCCACCAGCACCTGATGGAGGAGGTCGTCCCCTACTACCAGCTGGGTGAATTCAAGAAGAGAGGAGAATGAGCATGCGTGAGGTACTATTTGCCGGCTTCGGCGGCCAGGGCGTTCTCACCGCCGGCCTGATCCTGTCTCAGATCGCCCTCTATTCCGGCAACAACGCCACCTGGATGCCCTCCTATGGCGCGGCCATGCGGGGCGGCACCGCCAACTGCACCGTCCACTACGGGGAGGGCCCGGTCTACAACCCCGGCCAGCAGAAGCCGGATCTGCTGCTGGCCATGAACACCCCGTCCTTCAAGAAGTTCAAGGGCATCGTCCGTCCCGGCGGCATCCTCCTCTACAACGCCGACATGATGACGGAGGAGGCCGCGGCCCGGGAGGATATCCGCCTGGTGCCGGTGGCCTGCAACCAGATCGCCGACCGGCTGAAGAATCCCCGGGGGGCCAACATCGTGATGATGGGGGCCATTGTCAAGCTCCTGGGGGACTTCCAGTACGAGACGGGACTGGCGGGGATGAACGACATGTTCCGCAAAAAGGGCAAGGAGAAATTCGAGGCCAAAAATACCGAGGCCTTCCAGGCAGGATACGAGGCGGTCTGAGGGGCGCGGATTCCTGTTTCGGATGGAGAAGAAAAGAGTGAGCAAAGGGTTCAGGGCCCGCGGGATTCCGCGGGCCCTGAACCCTGTCCCCTCCCCCGCCGCTTCACCGCCCGCCGGCACAGCCCGGCGGGCGGTGTTTTGTCCGGCAAAAAGCCGGGGAGCGGACCAGATCGGTCCGCTCCCCGGCTTGTCCCTTCCAAGACCCGGGGCATGGGCGGGAGAGCGCCGGGTCAGTTTTCGCCCTCGTCCAGATAGGCGGAGGGCGCGGTCTGGACGCCCATCTTCAGGGCGATGGCGTTGACGATGAAGAAGGCCACCACGCTGACCGCGCAGCCGAACACCACCGGCAGGATGCCCAGGTAGAAGTCGCCGCCGCTGAGCAGCTGCCAGAAGATGAAGCCCACCGTTCCGGCCACCAGGGAGAACACGCCGGCGACCTTGGTGGCCCGGGGGATGGCCAGACCCAGACCGTAGGCCGCGAAGGGTCCGGCACAGCGGATGCCGAAGGCGAAGGTGTTCATGGTGACGATGTCCACGCCGAACATGGAGATGCCCATGGCCACCAGGGCGAACACCACGTTGCAGGCCCGGGTGTAGAAGATGATGGTCTTTTCCGACAAATTCTTCTTCCCGCCCAGGCCCAGATACAGGTCGTTGATGACCATGGTGGACATGCACAGGAGGTTGGAGTCCGCCGAGGACATGGTGGCGCAGATGATGGCCGCGGAGATCAGGCCCACCATGACGCCGGGGGCGTAGGCGCTGGTGACGGCCATCATGGCGTTGGACCCGTCGGCGGCCAGACCGGGGATGGAGTCCT